>DASWLB010000476.1:0-2513 GCA_036396315.1 Alphaproteobacteria bacterium | reverse complement strand
CGGAGGAGTTCGGCCTTGGCGGCGCGCGCTCCGGCCGCGGCTACGATCCGTCGGAGGTGACCGGCAGCGACGGCTTCGGCACGACCCTGGAGCTGCGCTACGACGGGAACCTCGAGAGCGCGGGCGTGCCGGTCGCCTATCAGCTCTACGGGTTCTACGATTTCGGCATCGTGTGGAACGACTCGACGCTCGCCGGCACGATGCGCGATTCGCTCGCCTCCGCGGGTGCGGGCGTCCGCTTCGGCTGGCGTCAGGACGCTTCGGGCGGCATCGAGTTCGCCCACCCGCTCACGCACGGCGTCGCGTCCGCGCAGGGCGAGCGCGACCTGCGCGTGTTGTTCCGCGTAGGCGCGAAGTTCTGATGGGGTGACGGGATGGTCACTGCGCCGTGCGCAGGAATTCCAACATCGTGTGCACCGGCTCGTCGGTGACGCGGAACAGGACCGCGTCGTCGGACGCGCCGCAATGGGTGTGCGTGCGCCACGCCGGCGCGCAGAACACGTCGCCGCGCCGCCACTCGAATCTCTCGCCGTCGATGACCGACACGCCCGTGCCCTGCGCGACCGCGAAGATGTTGTTCGCGGTGGTGCGGAACGGCTTGGTTTCCTTGCCGCGGTCGAGCGCCATCATGTAGAGCGCGATGGTGCGCATCGCCGGTTCGCCCAGCTCGATCTGGCGCCCGAAACGGCCGGACGGGTCGGGCTCGGCATCGGCAAGGCGCTTCAACGTCTCCGCCCAGGTAAAGATGAAGGGCGATTCCGTCGTGTCCGGCACGTCGTCGTTCTCGGGCTCCTTGTAGGGCTCGAAGAACATGCCTTCGAGCAGCCAGACGAGCGGCACGTCGAGGAAGTCGAGCCAATAGGCGGTGGAGCGTCCCTCGTTGCCGTGACCGTGCCAACACCAGTTGGGCGTCAGCAACACGTCGCCCGGCAGCATGGGCAGGCGCTTGCCGTCCACCATCGTGTACGTGCCCGGGTCGGAATCGAGCACGAGGCGGAGCGCGTTCGGCGTGTGCCGGTGCCAGCGCGCGCGTTCGCCCGACAACAGCCCCTGGTAGGCCGCGACCAGCGTGCGCACGGTCGGATAGAAGTTGCCCTCGATCGGGTTGTAGCAGAGCAGGTTGCGCCGCTCGGCGAGGTCGGTGTTGATGAGGCGGCCGGCGGCATCCAGCGCGCGTTTCGCGTCGGTATAGCGCCAATGAGCCGGCAGGAAATTCTGCTTCGGCTCGGCCCACAGGCTCGGCTCGGGCTTCGCCCATCCCGGCATCAGATTGATCGAGTGGAGGAGGGGATAGAGCTGTTCGAGCGTGTTGGCGCGCGAGATGGCGTCGGTGGTCGTCATGGCGGACCTCCAGGTCGAGGCAACTCTAGGCCGGTGCGCACCGCCGATCAATGCGCCTCCGAGTCGCAGCCGAATGGCCCGGTTGACGCGTGCCGGCCCGTTCTTCATAGTTCGAAAAACCGCGAAAAATCCGCTTGATATCGGGAGGTCGCAATGCCGAGCACGGACGTCACCTACAACACCCGCAAGAACGAGAGCTTCACCGGCTACCTTGCCGCGCCCGGCGGCAACCAGAAGGCACCCGGCATCCTCCTCATCACCGCGATCTTCGGCATCGACGAGGAGATGAAGGAGCTGTCCGACGCCTGGGCGAAGGACGGGTTCCTGGTTTCCACGCCCGACATCTTCTGGCGCGTCATGCCGGGACCGACCGCCGACATGCAGAAGGCGTTCGCGCGCTACGAGGCGTTCGACCCCGTCCAGGGCGTGCTCGACGTCGAGGACCTGATGAAGGACCTGAAGGCGCGGCCGCAATGCAACGGCAAGGTCGCGGTACTCGGGTTCTGCTTCGGCGGGCGCTATGCGCACCTCGCGGCGGCCCGCCTCGGCGCCAATGCGGCGGGCTCGTTCCACGGCACGCTGATCGGCAAGCACCTCGACGAGGTGGGCAAGGTGACGTGCCCCGTGAGCTTCCATTTCGGCGAGGACGACCCGGTCACGCCGATGGACGAGGTGAACGAGATCAAGAAGGCCTATGCCGGCCACAAGAACGCGGAGATCGCGGTGTACAAGGGCGCGACGCACAACTTTTCGATGCCGCGCAAGGACGGCTACAACCCCGACGCGGCCAGGAAGTCGCGCGACGCGGTGCTGCGCGCCTTCAAGTCGATGTAGCGGACGATCCGGCCGAAAGGGAGACCGCCATGGCAGGACGGATGATCACGGTTGCGGCGCCGGGCGGCGGCGCGATCGAATCCTATCTCGCGGCGCCCGCCGCGGGCCGCGGGCCCGGGGTCGCGGTCGTCGCCTCGATCTACGGCATCGAGGACTGCGTCAAGGAGTACGCCGACAAGCTCGCCGCCGACGGCTGCGTCGCCGCGATCCCCAACATGTTCTGGCGCGATGCGGACTCGGGCGTGTTGCCGCAGGGCCCGGAGGCCCACAAGCGCGCCATCGCGCGCTCGGAGCGGCTCGACCTCGACACCTCGATGGCCGACCTCGCCGCGGTCATC
>DASWLB010000475.1:0-3558 GCA_036396315.1 Alphaproteobacteria bacterium | reverse complement strand
GCCGTGGACCGACGAGGCGATCGCCGTGATGTTGCACAAGAAGAACGTGGTCATGGACATCTCGGGCTGGCGGCCGCGCTACATCCCCGACCAGTTGAAGCGCGAGATGACGCGGAGGCTCCAGGACAAGATCCTGTTCGGGTCCGACTATCCCGGCTGGTCGCCCGGCCAATGCCTCGACGAGCTCGCGATGGACGGGATCAAGGACCGCGTCGCCGAGAAGATCTTCCACGGCAACGCGATCCGCGTATTGAAACTCGCGAACAAGATCGCGCGCGCGGAAAAGGCGCAGCAGTCGCGGGCGAAATCCGCATGATAAAACGACCTCATCCTTCGAGACGGCCGCTTCGCGGCCTCCTCAGGATGTGGAAGAAAAGAAAGAAGACCTCATCCTGAGGAGCGGTGCGGAGCACCGCGTCTCGAAGGATGAGGCGCCGACACTCAGTGCACGGTGAGCTCTGCCGGATCGAACACGGCGCCGTCCTTCATCACCAGCGAAACCTTGCGGACGTTCGAAATGTCGCGCAGCGGATCGCCGTCGATCACGACCATGTCGGCAAGTTTGCCGGGCTCGACGGTGCCGAGCCGATCGCCCTGGCCGATCGCTCCGGCGGCGGTCTTGGTCCCGGCGACGATCGCCTCCATCGCGGTCAAGCCCGCCTCGCTCAGGAGCTCGAGCTCGCGCGGCACGCCGACGCCGTGCAGCCCGGCGACGCCGCCGGAATCGGTGCCGAGCACGATGGCGACGCCCGCCTTCCGGGCGCGGCGGATGTTGGCCATCGTCACGTCGAAGATGCGGCGCGCATCGGCCGAGATGCCGTCGCCCTCGTGGCGGGCGCGCGCGACCGAGTTGTCCATCGCCAGGCTGTCGAGGATCGCGTCGGCCACCTTGCCGCGCAACTTCTCGCGCAGGAACGGCTCGACGCGGAGCGCGAAGTAGTTCTCGACGCGCACGATGGTCGAATGCATCCAAACGCCCTTCTCGGCCATCAGCTCGAACACGGGCTGAGCGCCGGTTTCGGCGTGGGTGATCGGGTGGGCGAGGCAGTCCACGCCCGCCTCGGCCACCTCGCGCGCCTCGCTCGGCCACGCGACGTGGGCGAAGACGCGAAGCCCATGTGCGTGGCCCTCCTCGATCAGCGCCTTCAAGACTTCGGGCTTCTGCTTCTCGCGGTTGCAGTCGAGGCAGTTGGTGCCGGGGAACTCGCTGCGCGAATGGTAGATCTTGAGCCCGTCGGGCTTCTCGGCGGCGATCTTCTTCACCCAGCTCCGCGCTTCCTCGACCGTGTCCACCTCGCGGAAATGGGAGCCGAGCTTGTCCACCGCGCGCAACTCGCGCAGCAGCCCCATCGGATGGGAATCGGGTGCGGTCAGGCCGTACTTCACGCCGAACAGGCGCGGCCCCGGCATCGCGCCCGAATCGATGTCGGCTTTCATCGCATCGAGGCGCGGCTGCGCGCCCATGTCCATGATCGCGGTGACGCCGTGGATCAGGTAGGTCTTGAGATTGGCGGCCAAGGTCGCGGCCGAGAACTCGCGCGGATCGGCGAGCCCGCCGCCGCTCGTGCCGACATGCACGTGGGCATCGATCAGGCCGGGCAGGATGGTCTTGCCGTCGACGCGACGCACCGCGGCGCCCGGCGGGACCGACACTTGGCCTGCCGCTTCGATGCGGTTCCCCTTGACGATCACCGCGGCGTCGCGCACGGGCAACGCTCCGGTGCCGTCGATCAAGGTGCCGCCGACCAGCGCGACGATCTTCGCTTCCGCCGCCATGTCGGCCGTCACTCCGCCGCGGCGTAGCGGGTTTCCAGTGCGTTGTATTGCGGCAGCCCGACGACGCGCATCACCTCGCCGAACGCGGCGATCGGCGGGGCGCGGTCCATGTCGTCCTTGGCGAGCGCCTTGAGCACGTCCTGCGTCGCCTGAATCATCGCCGGCAGGATGACGTTATAGGTGACGATCTTGAACCCCATCTCCTTCAGCCGCGCGCGCGAGACGAGCGGCGTCTTCGGCATCATGTTGGCCCAGGTCGGCTTCCGCATCGCGCGGGCGAAGGCGGCAAGCTCGTCCGCGCTTTGCAGCGCCTCGACGAACACGATGTCGGCGCCCTCGGCCTCGAAGTCGCGGGCGCGTGAAATGGCCTCGTCGAGCCCGTGTCGCCCGCGCGCGTCGGTGCGGGCAAGCACCAGGATGTCGACATCTCGCGCCGCTTCGACCGCGGCGCGGATCTTGAGGCGCGCCTCATCGCGCGGGATGACAAGGCGCGGCCCGTCGATGTGGCCGCACTTCTTCGGCCAGAGCTGGTCCTCGATCAGGATGCAGGCGGCGCCGGCGCGGGCGTACTCGTCGACGGTCCGGCGGACGTTCATCGCGTTGCCGTAGCCCGTGTCGCCGTCGGCGATCACCGGAAAGCCGGGCACCGCTGTCGTCAGGCTACGCAGCTGGTCCACCATCTCGGCGAAGCCGATGAGACCCGTGTCGGGCAGGCCGTAGCGCGTCGCCGCCACGCCGAATCCGCCCATGAACGCGGTGGGAAACCCGCCCTCCAAGGCGAGCCGCGCGCTCAGCGCGTCGTGCAAGACGGGGCACACGAGGAGGTCGGGCCCGGCGAGAAGCTGGCGGAGCCTTGCGGCGGCAGGATTCATGGACGTCTCCCTCACTTATCGCGGCGACGCTAGCGGGTCGCGCGCCGGCAAGGCAAGCCCGGTCGCATACATGGGAACGGCGACGCCATCCGCGATTCCTGTTAAACTCGGCATCATCTACGATACACCGAAGGTGAGCGGAAATCGGGGGCACGACCGTAGCGTCGCGGCGTTCAGTTGGCGCCACGCAACACCGCGCGAGGGGTGCATGCCACAGGTCCTGATCAACTGCCCGGAGACGGGCCGGCCGGTCTATACCGGCATGAGCTACGATTGGTTCAGCTTCGACGCCGCCGTCATCGTCGATCCGTCGTTCAAGTGCCCGGAATGCGGGCACACGCACAGCTGGAAGAAGACCGACGCCTATCTTCGCGCCGACGGCGGCGAGGGGTGACCGACCGCAAATAGGAACCCCGCCGGCCTTGGCGGGCGGGGTTCCGGGGTTTGGCTCTCAGGCCATCGCTCGTCATGTCTGACGAGCAGTTTCGAATTGTCCCGGCGCACGCGGCGCACGGAACACGACGTCTTCCATCGATGATTTCGGCGGCTCAGACAGTCTCGTCCGAGTTGCTGCAGCGCTCTATCCGAGCCGTTGCCCCGCGTTGCCGCGAGGCCCGCGTCGACTGCCGGGTGGTGTCATGGCATACGCCCTCCCTGGCCGATGGTCTCGCACGACGTTCCGCCGATGCGGCCGGAACGACATTTGAAAGCTGTGCCGTCTTCGCCCCGGAGTCAAGAGCGGAGACGCAACGGCTCAGGCGCCGCCGGCGCGCACCCCGAAGCGCACGCTGATGACGCGGATCACCAGCGCGGCGATGAGGCTGATCAGCACGATGATCGTGCCGATGACCGCGGCGGGACCGAGGCGCCCGTCGGTGAGGAAGTCGAGCTGGAGCACGGCCAAGACGCG
>DASWLB010000474.1:0-2602 GCA_036396315.1 Alphaproteobacteria bacterium | reverse complement strand
GCGGCGAGCTTCGCCGCCATCGCGTCCTCGTACGCGCGCGCGGAATAGGGCGGGCGGATCGCGCGCGGATCGAGGCGGCTGTAGAACGACCAGACCAGCTCGCGCGCCGTGAACGCGCGGTCCGGAAGATGGAAGAAGTTGCGGAACACCTCGCCGCCTCCGCCGTTCAGCGCGACCGCGCCGCCTTCCGCGCGCTCGAAGCGCGTCGCGAGGTCGGTGCCGTTCTCGAACACCCCGTCGGGCGGGGCGCCGTGGAACGCGTCCATGTTGCGCCGGACCAGCGCCGCGAATTCTTCCGGCGCGAGGCGCGGGGCGCGCGACTTGTCGGTGTGGATCAGGGGAAACCCCTCGCCGGCGGCGATGCGCTTGGCGACCGCGACATCGGCATCGCCGTCCGCGCCATAGACGTGCACGCGCGGGGTGACGCCCTGTTCGCGCAGAAGGGCAAGGATGAGGCGCGAATCGTAGCCGCCGGAGAGTGCGGTATCGACGGCGTCGCCGTACGCCGCGGCGATCGCTTGGAACTCGCGGCGCAAATTGGCGAGGTTGCGCGCCACGTGCTCGGCCTCGGGTGCCGGATCGGGCGCGACCGGCGCGGGCAGGTTCCGTCCCGCGAGCGGGCGGAGCGAGGCGCCCGGGCCGAACGCGAGCTCCCGCGTGCGGTCGAACAGCGCGATCTCCTCGGCCAAGGTCGCGCCGCCGTAGGTCGCCTCCTGGAACACGTACTCGCAGGCCGCCTGCGCATCGAGGCGCTCGCACGGCACGGTCTCGAGCATCGCGAGGAACGAGCTCGATACGATGCGGAGATCGCGGTCGTGGAACACGTGATAGACGCCGAGCGGGTCGGTGAACAGGCGGAGCTCGTCGCCCCGGGCGGCGATCACCGCGTAGTTGCCGTAAAGCGCGCGCCAATCGATCGTGCCGGCCGCGAGGTCGCGGGCGATCAGCGCCAGCGCCGCCTCGCCGGTTCGTTCGCGATAGATCGGCGCGCCGGTCGCCGCGACGAATCCCCCGTCCGGCCCGCGGTAGAGGTTCGCGGGCTGGCCCGGCACGATCTTGCGGTAGAGCAGGATGTCGCAGCCGGCCGCGTGCAGCCGCTCCGGGGCGCCGAACCCCTGGCGCGCGAAGCTCCGCTCCGCCCGCGCGGTCTCGTCCCCCGGCCCTTGTCCGGGCGCCCGGCGCACGAGGTGGAACGCGCCCATCGAGTCCTATTCTCGACGCCCGGCGCCTCGGGCGCGGCGGCTGCTTGGCAATTTCGGTCGAAGCAAACGCCTTATAATATGGACCGCATGGATTCGTGTCGACCGGACCGACGGATTCTGGGAGCGGCTCTCGCCGCCGCCATGACCGTTGCCGCCGCGACCGCCTGGGCGCAGCCGGCCCCGCCCGCTCCGCGCCCGGCTGCCCCGGTGAGCGAGCTCGAACGCGCCAAGCGCGCGGCCGACGCCGCGGAGGCCGCGCGCGCGGCGGCCGAAGCGGCGCTTGTGCGCGCTCTCGAATCCGCGGCGGCGATCGAACGCATAAGGGGCGAGCTCGAGGCCGAGCAACGCGCCCGCTCGATCGAAGTTCGCCCGCCTCTGGCACCCGAACCGGCCACGCCGCGCGCCGCGCCGGCGCCTGCCGCTGTGGCGCCGGCGCCTTCTGCCGTCCCGCCGCGCCCGAGCGGCGTCGTCCACCACGTCGGGCCCGACCGCGCGCTCAAGCGCCCGTCGGAGGCGGCGCGCATCGCCCAGCCCGGCGACACGGTCGAGATCGACGCCGGGACCTACGAGGGCGACGTGGCGGTGTGGACCCAGCGCGGCGTGACCATCCGTGGCGTCGGCGGGCGCGTCGTGCTCAAGGCGGCGGGCGTGGCTGCCGAGGATAGGGCGATCTGGATCGTGCGCGGGGCGGGCGTCACGGTCGAGTCCATTGACTTCTCGGGCGTCTCGGTTCCCGACAGCAACGGCGCCGGCCTGAGCGGCGAGGCGGGCGGGCTCACCATCCGCCGCTGCCGCTTCTACGACAACCAGATCGGCGTCGCGGTCGGCGACTTCGACGGCGACGTGCTGATCGAGGAGAGCGAGTTCTTCAACAACACGGTGGACCATCGCGAGACCGGCGCGGTCGGCCACAACGTCTCGATCGGCCGGGTGGCGAGCTTCACCTTGCGCAACAGCTTCGTCCACCGCGCCCGCACCAGCGACAACGTGCGGAGCCGCGCGCGGGCGAACTTCATCCTCGCCAACCGGATCGTGGACGAGCGCGACGGCGCCGCGGGCACGGCCATCGACGTAGCGGAGGGCCACCTCGCCTACATCGTCGGCAACGTGCTGCACAAAGGGGCGCGCGGCGAAAGCCAGGTCGTGGTGAGCTTCGCGAGCGAGGCGCATTCGGGCGAGGATCGGCTCTACGTCGTCAACAACACGATCGTCACCGAGACGCCTGCGGGCGCGTTCGTGCGCAACGGCTCCGCCTTGCCGGCGCTCGTCGCCAACAACGTCCTGGTCGGCAGCGCGGTGGCGCTCGACGGGCCAGGACGGCTCGTCGGCAACCTCCTGGTCGGAACCGCCGACACGCGCGGCGGGCTCGGCCGGCTGTTCGACACGTTCCGGCGCTACGT
>DASWLB010000473.1:0-1605 GCA_036396315.1 Alphaproteobacteria bacterium | reverse complement strand
AGATCGCCAAGTGGGGCTCGACCAGCTCCAACTGCCAGCCGATGAAGCTAGTGTTCGTGCGCACGAAGGAGGGCAAGAAGCGGCTCGAGCCGGCGCTGTCCTCGACCAACCGGGCGAAGACCATGGCGGCGCCGGTGACCGCGATCATCGCCTATTCGCTCGATTTCGCCGCCGACATGGACAAGTACTACCACGTGAAAGGTTCCGGCTCGTGGTACACGACGACGCCCGCGCTGATCGAGGAGACGGGGCTCCGCAACTCCTCGATCCAGGGCGCCTATTTCCTAATTGCCGCGCGCGCGCTCGGGCTCGACGTCGGCGCCATGTCGGGGTTCTCGAATGCCAAGGTGGACGCCGCGTTCTTCCCGGACGGACGGACCAAGTCGAACTTCCTGGTCAATATCGGCTACGGCGACGCGGCGGCGCTGTACCCGCGCATGCCGCGCCGTCCGTTCGACGAGGCGTGCTCGTTCGCGTGAGGAGGTTGAGGCGCCTGCTCCTCATCCTTCGAGACGCGGTGCTCCGCACCGCTCCTCAGGATGAGGACGAAAAGAAACTCCTCGTCCTGAGGAGCCCGGCGAAGCCGGGCGTCTCGAAGGACGAGGGCTTATCCTACTCGGCTACACCGACCATGCTTTTCGCGCGCGATGCCATCGCCGCCCGCAGCGCCTTGGTGCGCGCGAGATCGGGCGCGAACGTCGCCGGGTCGAGCGCGACGCCGTAGAGCTTCTCGGCGGAGTCGAGCGAGATGTAGCCCTGGCGCGCGTCCTCGGCGACGCTCGCGATCTCGCGTTGCCAGGGCGGGCCGAACCCGCCGCCGCCGCCCGAATGGATGAACACGGCGTCGCCCGGCTCGAGCCGGACGTGGAACACCTTGGCGTTGGGAAGGTCCGACTTGAGCTCGCCCTTGCGGCGGATGTGGACGTAGTTGCCGCCGCCCTCGAGCCCGCCTTCGAGGCCCCACGGGCGGCAATGCATGCGCTCGATCTGGGTGTTGACGTTGACCGGCGAGCGCGCGCGCACGACCTTGCGGATGCCGAGCCCGCCGCGCCGCCGCCCGGCGCCGCCCGAATCCGGGATCAGCTCGTGGCGCTCGACGACGAGCGGCATCTTGGTCTCGCTCATCTCGCACGGCGCGTTGTGGGTGTCGCCGTCGTTCAGGCACACCGTCGCCGACACCCCGTCCTCGTCGCGCTTCGCGCCCCAGCCGCCGCCGAGCGGTCCCATCCCGCCGATGAACAGCCGCTTGGTCTGCGGGTTGATGCCGTTGAAGTTGCACGACACGAGGTCGGCGTGGTGGCCGGCGATCACCTTGTCGGGCAGGACGGGTGCGAGCGCCTTGAACACCGTGTCGATGATGGTCATCGGATAGGTCATCCACCAGCGCATCGGCGCCGGGCGCGTCGCCGAGATCACGCGCCCCTCGGGCACGACCGAATTGAGCGAGCGGAACGCGCCGTCGTTGATCGGATAGTCGGTCGGCGAGGTCATGCATTTGTAGGCGACCTGGGTGCAGCCGAACCCGGTGGTGCGCGCCGAGTTGTAGAAGCCGCGCACCTGGCGCGACATCTCCGACAGGTCGATGGTCATCTGGTCGCCCTCGAC
>DASWLB010000472.1:0-3657 GCA_036396315.1 Alphaproteobacteria bacterium | reverse complement strand
TCGGCCGCCTCGAGCGCGTGCTTCACGCAGATCGAGAAGGCGCAGATCGTCACGTCCTTGCCGGGGCGCGCGATGCGGGCGCGGCCGATCGGCACGACGAACTCGGGATCGGTCGGCACCTCGAAGCTCGCGCCGTAGAGGAGCTCGTTCTCGAGGAAGATGACGGGGTTGGAATCGCGGATCGCGGATTTGAGGAGGCCCTTGGCGTCCGCCGCCGTGTAGGGCGACACGACCTTGAGGCCGGGCACGTGCGCATACCAGCTGGCGTAGCATTGCGAGTGCTGCGCGGCGACGCGCGCCGCCGCGCCGTTGGGCCCACGGATCACGATCGGGCACGACATCTGTCCGCCGGACATGTAGCGAGTCTTCGCCGCCGAGTTGATGATGTGGTCCATCGCCTGCATGGCGAAGTTGAAGGTCATGAACTCGAGGATGGGGCGGAGCCCGCCGAACGCCGCGCCGACGGCAAGGCCGGTGAAGCCGTGCTCGGTGATCGGCGTATCGACGACCCGGCGCGGCCCGAACTCCTCGAGCAGCCCCTGGCTCACCTTGTAGGCGCCCTGGTACTGCGCGACCTCCTCGCCCAAGAGGAACACGCGCGGATCGTGCCGCATCTCCTCGGCCATGGCGTCGCGCAGCGCCTCGCGCACGGTGAGCGTCGTGGTCTCGCCCGCGTACTCCTTCTCGGGCGGCGGTGCGGCGACCGGGTGCGGCTCCGCCTTCGGTGCGGGCGCGGGCGCCGGTTTCGCCTCGGCCGCCGGCGCCGACTTTGTCGCTGTTGCGGGTTTGGCGCCGTCGCCGTCGATCTTGAAGCCGGCGAGCGCCGAGTCGTCTTCGCCGTCGGCGAGCAGTACGCCGATCACGCTGTTGACCTTGATCCCCTCCGCGCCGTCGGGCGCGAGGATCCTGCCGAGCCGGCCCTCGTCGGCCGCCTCGACCTCCATGGTCGCCTTGTCGGTTTCGATCTCGGCGATCACGTCGCCGGAGCGGATCTCGTCGCCTTCCTTCTTGAGCCAGCGCGCGATGTTGCCCTCGGTCATGGTGGGCGACAGCGCCGGCATCAGGATCTTGATGGGCATCGCGCCGTTCCCTTACGCGTCGGCCAGCACGTCGGTGTAGAGCTCGGCGGGATCGGGCTCCGGGCTGTTCTGCGCGAACTCGGTCGCCTGGGTCACGATGTCGCGCACCTTGCCGTCGATGTCCTTGAGCGCGGCCTCGTCGGCGTGGCGGCCGTCGAGGATCACCTTGCGCAAATTGTCGATCGGATCGCGTTGCTCGCGCATCTTCGAGACCTCCTCGCGCGAGCGGTAGCGCGCCGGGTCGGACATCGAATGGCCGCGGTAGCGGTAGGTCATCATCTCGAGGATGACCGGCCCCTTGCCCGCGCGCACGTGGCCCACCGCCTCCTTGCCCGCTTCGCGCACGGCGAGCACGTCCATGCCGTCCACCTGACGGCCGGGGACGCCCATCGGCGACCCGATCTTGTTGAGCTCCTTTACGGCAGAGGCGCGCTCGATCGCGGTGCCCATGCCGTACTTGTTGTTCTCGATGATGAACACGACGGGCAACTTCCACAGCGCCGCCATGTTCAGGGCCTCGTGCACCTGGCCCTGGTTGGTCGCGCCGTCACCGAAATAGGTCAGCGTGACGCCGCCGGTGTCGAGGTACTGCTGCGAGAAGGCGAGCCCGGCGCCGATCGGTACCGAGGCGCCGACGATGCCGTGGCCGCCGAAGTAGTTCTTCTCGCGGCTGAACATGTGCATCGAGCCGCCCTTGCCCTTGGAATAGCCCGAGCGGCGCCCGGCGAGCTCCGCCATCACCCCCTTCGCGTCCATGCCGCAGGCGAGCATGTGCCCGTGGTCGCGGTAGGTGGTGATGACATAGTCGTCCTCGCCGATCACCGACTGCATGCCGACGACGACGGCTTCCTGGCCGATGTACAGGTGGCAAAATCCGCCGATCAGACCCATGCCGTAGAGCTGGCCCGCCTTCTCCTCGAAGCGGCGGATCAGCAGCATGTCGCGATAGAACTTGAGAAGCCGGTCGGGAGATGCGGCGGCGTGGCCGTTGCCCCGGGCGGCGCGCCCGCTTCGCGCCTTCGCCGCACTTGCGTTGCGGGATTTGCCGGCCCGCCGGTCCGGTCGCTTGACTGAAGTTGCCATGCACCCCTCTCGGTGCTCCCTCCCTGCGGACTCGCACGGCGTTGTTTCCACCGTTGCTTGGTTAACACGTAATACGAAACCGGCGCTGCGCGCAACCTTCGGCGGCGCAAGTTTGTGTCGTTTCAAAGGATTGTTTTGACATAATAAATTTTCGATTAACCGAGGTTCGGTTAATGACGGCGATGAGTTGCGCACAGGGCTCGGGCGCGCGCCGAACAGGCTCTAGGGCCTCGCTTCGACGACCGGTTCGAAGACGATGATCTCGCCCGGCCCGACGAGGCCGAGTACGCGTCGCACCTGCTCGTCCAGCATGTCGCGGTCGAGCCGATCATGACGCATGAGCGACACGCGTGCCTCGAGTCGCTCGCGCTCGTGCGCGGCGGTGGCGAGGGTCGCTTCCGCGCGCTGGATCTGCTGGTGGATCGCGAGCCAAGCGAGGATGCCGCGGTCGCCCTGTACCGAATGCACAAGGAAATAGGCGACCGCCAGGATGCCGAAGGTCGGACCGGCGACATCGGCGGCACGGCGTCGAATCTCGCGCGCGAGGTTCATGGCGGCGACGGAATCACGGGCGCTTCGCGAGGTCAAGGCGGACGACGCCGACCACCTTCGGCGAATCCGCCGATTCCCGCAACGATTCGAATGATGGCGAGCGGGAGGTCAGCGCTTTTGCGCGCGCGCGCCCCGCAAGGCCGACCGTCCGGCGAACGCGGCGGCCGGTCCCAACTCCTCCTCGATGCGGATGAGCTGATTGTACTTGGCGAGCCGGTCGGACCGCGACAGCGAGCCGGTCTTGATCTGACCGCAACCTGTGGCGACGGCAAGGTCGGCGATCGTCGCGTCCTCGGTCTCGCCCGAGCGGTGCGACATCACCGCAGCATAGCCTGCCTTGTGCGCCATCGCGACGGTATCGAGCGTCTCGGTCAGGGTGCCGATCTGGTTGACCTTGATCAGGATGGCGTTGCCGACGCCGCGCGCGATGCCTTGCGCGAGACGCGCGGGATTGGTAACGAACACATCGTCGCCGACGAGCTGGACGTCGCCGCCCATTGCCTGGGTGAGGGACGCCCAGCCGTCCCAGTCGTCCTCGGCCATGCCATCCTCGATCGAGACGATCGGGTATTTGGCGGCGAGATCGCGATAGAACGCCACCATGCCCTTGGCATCGAGCGTCCGCCCTTCGCCGGTCATGGCGTACTTGCCGTTTTGGTGGAATTCGCTCGCCGCGGCGTCGAGCGCGAGCGCCACGTCCTCGCCGGGCCGGTAGCCCGCGGTCTCGATGGCGCGCATCACGTAATCGAGCGCCTCGATCGCGCTCTTGAGGGCGGGCGCGAAGCCGCCCTCGTCGCCGACGTTGGTGCCGAGCTTGCCCTTGGCGAGACCGGCGCGGAGCGAATGGAATATCTCGGCGCCCCACCGCACCGCCTCGGCGACCGACGGAGCATCGAGCGGCATGACCATGAATTCCTGCAGGTCGATCGCGTTGTCGGCGTGG
>DASWLB010000471.1:0-6163 GCA_036396315.1 Alphaproteobacteria bacterium | reverse complement strand
AGACACGGTCCTCGCTGTTCGCTCGGACCGCCCTCAGGACGAACGGTTTGATTTGGAATCAAAAAATCCGTTCGCCCTGAGGAGCCCGTCCTGAGCGTGTCGAAGGACGGGCGTCTCGAAGGGCGAGACCAAAGCACGGGTCAGCCTCTGGGAGACTTGGTATGAGACCCGACCCTACGATGCCGGCTTCAGCCGCCGTCGTCGGCAAGCGCCGGTATGAATGACGCCCCAACGCGCGTCGTCGTCGCCGCCGGCCCGACGGCGTCGGGCAAGTCCGCGCTCGCGCTCACGCTCGCCGAGCGCTTCGGCGGCGTCGTCATCAACGCCGATTCCATGCAGGTCTATCGCGAGCTTGCCGTCCTCACGGCGCGCCCGCGCGCGGACGCGTTCGCCCGCGCGCCGCACTGTCTGTACGGCATCGTTCCGGCGTCCGAGTCCTGTTCGGCCGGGCGCTGGCGCGAGTTGGCGCGGGACGAGATCGCCGCCGCGCGTGGCACGGGCCGAGTGCCGATCGTCGCCGGCGGCACCGGGCTGTACCTCCGGGCGCTGATGGCGGGGCTCGCGCGCATCCCGCCGGTGCCGGATTCCGTGCGCCGTCGGGTGCGCGTCCGCATCGCGCGCGAGGGCGCACCCGCGCTCCACGCCGAGCTCGCCGCGCGCGATCCGGCAAGTGCCGCGCGCCTCGTGCCGAACGATGCGCAGCGCATCGCCCGCGCCCTCGAGGTGCTCGAGGCGACCGGGCGCGGACTCGCCGACTGGCAGCTTGCCGGGCAAGGCGCCGACGCGAACGGGCTCATCTTCTTCGTCATCTTGGTCGCGCCCGCGCGCGCCCAACTCCATCGCGCGATCGAACACCGTTTCGTCCGCATGGTTGCGGACGGCGCCCTCGCGGAGGTGCGCGCGCTCGCGGCGCTTGGGCTCGATCCCGGCTTGCCGGCGATGAAGGCGGTGGGGGTGCGCGAACTTTCGCGCCACCTCGCCGGCGAGGCGACGCTCGACGAGGCCTGCGCCGAGGCGGTCGCGGCGACGCGGCGCTACGCCAAGCGCCAAGTCACCTGGTTCCGCCATCAGCTCGTCCCAGATCTCGTGATCGAGACGCTGCTGCCGCCGGTACCCGAGGACCTCGTGTTTCCCGCGGTCGCGCGGTTCATCGGCCCACGCTGAGCCCGCCCGCCGTCAGCGCGGCGCCGCGGAACGGAGAGCCGGGTGGAGCGTGTCGATCCGGTCGCGCGGCAGCGCGGCGCCGTCCGGCGCATAGGCCGCATAGGCGGCGCGCACTTCGGGCGACAGCGGTCCGGTCACGCCTTCGAGGTCGGACAGCCGCATGCCCTGGCGCACGAGATAGACGAGGTAGCTATGGTGGATGGCGTTGGCCGAGATCTGGCTGGGCTCGGCGAGACCGGCGTCGCGCGCCGCGCGCAGGATCAGCGCCTCGAGGTCGGAGCGCGTGCGCGGCGTCCCGTCGGGCGCGCGCCAGACCGGCTCGTCGGACGGCAAGCCGCCGGCCAGCAGCCGCTCGAACCCGGTGCGCAGGCTCTCGGGCAGCACGACGGCGCGCGGATGGGGCGGCGGCAGGCTGATCACCCCCACGGCCGTATCGACGTCGGCGCGCTTCAGGGCTGCGACCCGCTCGATCGGAACGCCGCACAAGAGGAGGCCGGCGACGAGCCCCGTTTCCCCGTCCGCGGTGGCAAGCAACGCCGCCGTCTCCGCCGGCTCGAGGAGGCGCGGCGTCGGGCGATAGGACAGGCTCGGCGGCGGCCGCTCCGCTCCGGAGGCGAGTTCCGCCTGCGGGCCCGGGTGGACCTCGACCGCGCTGCGGGAGACCGCGCCGCGCAGGAGCTCGGTTCCGATGTCGGTTTGCACGGCGGCGAGCGGCCGGCGGAAGAAATCGAAGAACAGCACCGCCAGGATTCCGAAGACGAGCGAGCCTCCCAGCCCGACCGCGGCATCCCTCTCGTAGAGCGGCCAGATCGGTCGGGTCGGGACGATCGCGGTTTCCACGACCTCGACCTTGGTGATCGTGCGTTCGCTCTGCACCTGGCGCCGCAGCAGCTGATCGCGCACCTGCCTCTGCGTCGCCTCCATCTCGGCGAGGTCCGTGGTCAGGGTCTTGTGTTCGGCGAAGCGGGCGGAGAATTCGGCCGTGCGGCTCTTCGATTCCTCGAACTCCTCGTTCAGCCCCTGCACCGCATGCCGCGCACCGGCGAAGCGGCGCTCGGCGGCGGCAAGCGCGGCGACGGCCGCTTCCTCGCGCAGCGCCGCGATGCGTCCCTCGACATCGCGCAGTTGGCGGACGACGGCCTTGATCCTGGGGTCGATCTCCATGTAGCGCGCGGTATAGACCTGCTCGAACTCCTTGATCTGCCCCTGCAGCTCCACCTGGCGCTGCTCCAGATTGGCCATCCGGCCCTGGTCCTGCAGGCTGACGATCGGCTTGCCGCTGCGGCGCGCCGCGACGACCGCTTCATAATGGGCGCGGGACTGGTTCTCTTCTTCCTTCGCCGTATTGAGCGACTGGGTCAGCCCGCGGAGCCGCGCCGTGAGCTGGTTCTCGTCGCGCTCCATCGAGACGATGTCGTGCTGACGGCGGAACTCCGCGATCTCTTTCCGCTTGTCGGCGATGCGGCGTTGCAGCTCCTCGACCTGGATGGCGAGGCGAACGCGCTCGTCGCTCGCCGAGCTTTCCTGGCTGCGCGACTGGCTCAGGCGGTACAGCTCGAGCCAGGTGTTGACGATGACCGGAAGAACGGCCGGCTCCGGCCCCTGGGCCTGCAGCGTGACGATGTTCGTTGGCTCGACGCGCCGCACGCTGATCGCACCGCGCAGCTCGGGGAGGGTGGCGGGGAGACCCGGCAATCCGACGCCGTCGCGGCCGACCTGCTCGAGGACGCGGGTGAGCAGCGGTGTGGCGAGGAGCTGGTATTCTTCGACCCCGACGATCCCGGTGTCGCTCGGTCTCGGCATCGCGATCGAAACCGAGGTGCTGGCGCCGGGCACGCCGGTGACGAGGTTGTCCGTGGCGGCCGGAGTGATCAGGACGCTCGCGACGCTCTCATAGACGGCGGGGCGCGAATAGACGTAGCCGAGGCTCGCCGCGGCGCCGACCACGAATACGGCAACGAAGATCGGAAAGCGCAGCCGGACGTGACGGCGGCGCACTTCTCCGTCGCGGAACAGCGCCGCATCGCCAAAAGCGCTGGCGGGTCGGATCCTCATCGCGTGGCGTCTCTCGGCGGACCGGCGATTGGCCGCGGACCGCTTCAAACGCGGCACCGCGGTGACCGGCCCTTTATCCTCGAGAGCTTACCACGAGTCTGCGAGAAAAGCCAATTTCACCGGAATTTGAAAGGGTTAATGGAAGCCGCCGGCGCGCCGGCTTAACCCCAGGGGCCGAGGAACGCCTCGCCCTCGAACGTATCGGGGAGGGCGTCGAGAGCCTCCGGCCACTCGCCCGGCTTCACCTTGCGGCGCAGCGATTTCGGGCGCGGCCGGCCGTCCCAGCCCACCTGCTCCATGTAGTAATAGAGCTGGATCGGATGCCCATCGGGGTCGATGACGTAGGTCGAATAGTCGATCCCCGCCGACAGCTCGGGCGGCAGCTCGCGCACCGTTTGGCCGTGCTCCTTGAGGAACGCGATCGCGGCGCGGAGCTGGCGGTAGTTGCCGAGCTGGACGCCGAATCCCATGAGCGTCGTCCGCGGATCGAGCCCGAGCACCTCGCGCAGCGCGATCGGATAGAGCGCCATCGAATGGTGTTCGGTGTTGCAGCGGAAGAACAGGCACCGGTGGCCCTTCCACGTGACCTCCTCGGTCAGCCGCATGCCCATGATGTCGGTATAGAACCGCGCGACGCGGTCCATGTCCTCGACGAACAGCCGTACCGGGCCGTGGCGCACGATCTTGAACGGGCGGGCGAGCAGGATGCCGTCGACGTCGTAGCGCTCCGGCATCGTCTCCCTGTCGCGATAGCCCGATTGCAGGTCGACGCCCTTCTTGATCGCCGCCTCGACCTCGGCGAACTCCGAGACCTGCGGGATCGAAGGCACCTCGTGGAAGCCGCGCTCGTACATCGGCTTCGGCTTGGAATGGCCGACCCAGCCGATCTGCTCCATGCCGTAGCAGATCTCGTTCTTGTGGCCCTCGGGATCGAACGGGTAGCTGTGCCAGTTCGAGCCCGGCATGTCGCGGCCCGTGCGGTTGATCTGGATCTGGTTCTCGGCGAACCACGCGGCCCCTTCCACCACCTCCTTGAGGCTGCCGACCTGCCAGGTGATCTGGTTGACGCTCACCTCGGGCCAGCGCTTGGCGTTCGGATTGGTCCGCTCGTAGGGTCGCTTCGGCATGATGACGAAGGTATGGTGGTCGGTGTTGTGGTGCATGAAGTACGCCATCGTGTTGCCGAGCTGGGCGCGCTCGGCCTCGTCCTTCACGCGCGAGGCGAAATCCGCCGGGTCCGACACCTTGAACCCCAGCAGGTCGTGGTAGAAGCGGAGCGAAGCGTCGGGGTCGGACACGTAGATCCCGAAATGGTTGAGGCGTCGCACCTTGAACGGCTGCTCGAGGAACACCCCGCCCACGTCGAACCGGCGCGCGCGGCTCGCCGCCTTGCGCTTGCCCGCCGCGCCGCTCTTGCCGTTGAGGACCCGTGTCGCTGCCATGGCATCCTGCCTTTCCGTCTCGTGCAACCCCACGCCGCTAGTTGGCGCGCTCCTCGCCGCCGCCGCCGCCCGCGACCCACATCTTGTTCCAGGCCTGGGTGATCCGCGGCGTCTCGCGCGTCACCGCCTGTGTGCGGAAGGCGAGCTTACGCCCGATCACCTCGTCGGGGAACGCCATCAAGGCGCGCTGTCCGGCGAGCGCCGTGTGCGCCGGCGAATATTCGGCGTAGTGGTACGCCGCGAGCTGGCCTTCCTTCGACAGCGCCCAGTTGACGAACACGCGCGCCGCGTTGGCGTTCGGGCTGCCCTTCATGATGCCGATGTTCACGTCGGTGACGGGCACCGGCTCCGGGCAGTGGTAGGCGATCGGCACACCCTTGTCGAACTCGCGCTTGATCAGCGAATCCGCCGCCGGAAACATCAGGTCGAACTCGCCGATGCCGAGCAGCTTCATCATGCCCGACCCCGACTCTTTGCGGAGCTGGCCCTTCATCTCGCCGAACACGCCCTTCATGTAGTCGTCGGCCCACTTGTCGCCGTACACGCCCCACAGGTTGGTCAGCCACAGATGCGGGCGGTTGACCAGACCGACGGCGCCACCGCGCCAGCGCGGATTAGTCAGAAGGTCCTCCCAGCGCTTCGGCAGGTTGGCCTTGTTCTTCACCTTCGCGGTGTTGTACGCGGTGCACCAATAGTTGAGCTGGAACGACACCGAGATTCCGTCGGGCGCCTGTAGCTCCTTCGGCATGTTGCGGAAGCCGGGAAGGTCGCTGATGTCGAGCAGCGCGCGCTCTTCCCGGTACTGGTGCTCGTTCGGCACGAAACCCGACACCACGTCGGTGATGATGGTCCCGGTCTTGAAGGCGAGCAGGGGCTGGAGCGCACGGCCGCGCCCGATGCCCTGAGAGTACTCGAGCTCGATGCCGGGATAGCGGGCGTTGAAGATTTTCGCCATGCCGGCGAACTGCGGCGGCTGCGCCGGGAAGCGCACGCGGGCCTTGCCCTCCTTTTTCGCCGCCTCGATCGTCGCCCCGGGTAGCGCGAGCTCGGCATCGAGACCGTCGAGCACCCCGGGGCCGAACTTCATCTCCTGGAGCATCGCCTGAGTGGCCTCGGGCAGGCCGGCGGAATAGGCGGGTTTGATGATGGCGAGGGGGGCAACAAGCAGGGCGGCGGCGAGCGGTCGCATGGCGTGTCCTCCCGGTTTTGCGGAAATCCTAACGCCTGGCGGGCGCGGCCGCATGGGTAATTTTCGGAATGTTTACGGACAAGATTCTTTCCGATAATTAGCGCTTTTCGGTTGACCGGTCCGCCGCGACCGACTAGTTTCACCCTCCCTGCCCCGGGCAAACGCGCGGAATTCCAAGCCTTGCGCGGCCCCGGGCGGGAAGAGGCGCGGGCGTCCCTGTGCGGTCGCCCGTTTTTTTGATGAGGACGAAGGGCGTGTCATGGCGGCGCGGCGGATGAACGGATCGGAGATCGTCGTGAAGGCGCTCGTGGAC
>DASWLB010000470.1:0-4056 GCA_036396315.1 Alphaproteobacteria bacterium | reverse complement strand
GGCGCCGTAGCCGTGGGTTAGCGCCTTCACGTCGTCGGGCGTATAGACGTGGCGCGGCGGGGATTCGAACGTCGATTCCGGCTTGATGCGGACGACGACGCGGCGCTCCTCCTGCGCCAGCTTGCGCAGCCGCACGCGCTCGGCTTCCGGCATCGGCTGTTCGGCCATCAGCTCGCAGATCTTGATGAGCAGCTCGTCGCCGCCCTCCTCCTCGATCCGCGCGTCGCCATAGACGAGGATGTAGGTGGGCGGCCAATTCTCGTCGAGCACGCAGAGCGAGACCTTGGGGTTGCGGGCGATGGCCCTCGCCTTGGCGCGGCCCAGCATGGTCGACACCAGGACGTCGTCGCCGTCCATCACGTAATAGACGCAACTCATCGACGGCCCGTGCGCCTTGCGCGCGTAGCCGAACACGGCGGTGCGGTGCGCGCGGACGAAATCCTGCCGCTCTTTCGCGTTCATCGGTCGGCCTCCCGGCGCATCCTCGTGCGGGCGCGATCGGCGGTCAAGATGCGGTCAACCCAACCGCGCGATCGCTTCCGCCGCCAACGCGCCCGCGATAACGACGAGCCAGGGCGGCGCCTTCCAGAACACGAGGACGAGGAAGGCGACGGCGCCGATCGCGAAATCCGAGGGCCGGTGGATCGCGCTCAACCACACAGGCGAGTAAAGCGCCGCGAGCAGGAGCCCGACGACGGCAGCGTTCACGCCGCGCAGCGCCGACTGCGCCGCCGTCCGCCGCCGCAGCCCATCCCAGTAGGGCAGCACCCCGACGACGAGCAGGAGCGACGGCAGGAAGACGGCGACGAGGCAGATCAGCCCGCCCGCCCAGCCGGTCGGCTCCGGCCCCATCACCGCGCCGAGATAGGCCGCGAAGGTGAACAGCGGTCCCGGCACCGCCTGGGCCGCGCCGTAGCCGGCGAGGAAGGCGTCGTTGGTCACCCAGCCGGGCGGTACGACCTCGGCCTGCAGCAGCGGCAGGACGACGTGCCCGCCGCCAAATACCAGCGAGCCGGACCGGTAGAAGCTGTCGACCAGCCGCAGCGTGTGGTCGTCGACGAAGGCGGCGAGGAGCGGGAGCGCGATCAGGAGGGTGAAGAACAGGGCGAGCGCGCTCACCGCCGTTCCCTTGCCGACGCGGACCGTCAGCGCGTGACTCGCGTTGCCCGACGCCGCAGGGAGGAGCCGCCAGCCGATGAGGGCGCCGAGCGCGATCGCGCCGACCTGTCCGGCCGCGGTTGGGACGGCCAGCGCGAGGAGCGCCGCGGCGACCGCAAGGCTCGCGCGCTCGCGGTCCGGGCACAGCGTCCGCGCCATGCCCCAAACCGCCTGCGCGACCACCGCGACGGCGACGATCTTGAGACCGTGCAGCCACGCCGCGCCTTCGACGTCGCCGACCCAGGCGATGCCGTAGGCGAACAGGATCATGGCGAGCGCCGACGGCAGGGTGAAGCCGATCCAGGCGGCGAGCGCGCCCGCGAGCCCCGCCCTGAGGATGCCGAGCGACATGCCGACCTGGCTGCTCGCCGGACCCGGCAGGAACTGGCACAGCGCGACGATGTCGGCGTAGGCTGGCTCGTCGAGCCATTTCCGCTTCACGACGAATTCGGCGCGGTAGTAGCCGAGATGGGCGACCGGCCCGCCGAAGCTGGTGAGCCCGAGCTTCAGGAAGATCAGAAACACCTCGAGCGCGGAGCCGCGCGGCGACGCTGCGGAGATCGCTGCGCCGCTCAAGTGTCGGCCGCCGCCAGCACCGTGGCGCGGCGCAGATCGCGCGGGTGCGCGAGGTCCTCGAACGGCGTCGCGCGGTGCATGGTGGCGAGGTTGTCCCACATCACGAGGTCGCCGACGCGCCATTGGTGGCGATAGACGAAGCGCGGCTGGGTCGCGAACGCCATCAGCTCGGCGACGAGCGCGCGGCCCGCCGCCTCGGGCCAGCCGACGATTCCCGAGATGTGCGAAGCGAGGTAGAGCGCGCGGCGCCCGGAGCGCGGATGGACGTGGACGAGCGGATGGCGCGAGGAGGGGCGCGTCGCCTTCTCGTCCTCGCTGACCTCGGTCATGCCGGCGAGCGCGCGCGAGTACCAGATCGAATGCTCGGCCTCGAGCCCGTCGATGCGCGCCTTGGTCGCCTCCGGCAGCGCGTCGTAGGCCGTGCGCATGTCGGCGAACTCGGTGTCGGCGCCGCCGGGCGGCACGACGTGGGCGGTCAGGAGCGAATAGACCGCCCGGTTCGTGTCGAACGAGACGTCGGTGTGCCACAACCGGTTGCCGGCCTGGAACTGGCGCCGCCGGTCGCTCGCGCCGAAGATGCGCCCCTGCTCGTCGAGGTTGGACACGTCGATCAGGTATTCCGACGACAGGCGGGTCTTCGACTTGCCGACCATGGTCAGCATCTTGATGCGCTGGAGCGGTCCGAGCGCCCGGGCGAAGGCGAGGTGCTCGGCGTCCGTCAGCGCGCGGTCGTGGCGGAACACCAGCACGGCGTAGCGGTTGATCGCCTCGACGACGTCCTCGGCCGCGAACGGCCGGCGCAGGTCGATGCCGGGCAGCTCGGCGGCGAAGACGGGCGTGAGGGGCCTTGCGGTCTCGGCGACGGCAGACATCGGGACGGCTCCGGGTTCCGCCCGCGATCCTAGCGGCTCGGCGGAGCCGGGCAAAGAGGCCGCTTGCGCGCCCGCACGGCGCGGCCGACAATCGCCGTCAAACGCATTTTCGGGGAGGAATCGATGCGGTTCACGCGCGGCTTGGCCGGCAAGGGCATTGCGCTCCTGGCCGGAGCGGTGTTGGCGACGACGCTTTCGGGCGCCGACGGTGCCTCGGCCGCGGACAAGCTCCGCGTCGGCAAGGGCGTGCCCTTCGCCTTCACCTTCGTGCCGATGGAGGTGGGCGTCGCGGCGGGCATCTGGGCGAAGCACGGCATCGAGCCCGAGATTTATGGGTTCGGCGGCGCCGCGCGCCAGCAGCAGGCGCTGGTCGCGGGCTCGATCGACATCGGTCTGGGCTCCGGCCCGTCCATGGGGTTCGCCGTGAAGGGCGTTCCGGCGGTCGGCATCGCCGCGTTCGCGGGGCCGCCGCGCAGCCTCGCGGTCGTCGTGCTGCCCAATTCGCCGATCAAGACCTCGGACCATCTCAAGGGGCGGACGATCGGCATCACCACGGCCGGCTCGCTGACCGACTGGTTGTCCAAGCGGATTTCGCTCTCCAAGGGCTGGGGCGTCGACGGCATCAAGCCGGTCGCGCTCGGCGGCCTCGAGCCGAGCCTTGCCGCGCTCAAGACCAACCAGGTCGACAGCCTCATGCTGGCGACCGAAGTGGGTTACCTTCTCGAGAAGAAGAACGAGGCGCGCATCGTCGTCGGCGTCGGCGAGTTCGTGAAGGATTTCCACACCCACGTCATGTTCGCGCAGAACAGCCTCATCAAGGAGAAGCCCGAGCTGGTCCAGCGCTTCGTCAACGCCTGGTTCGAAACGGTCGCCTACATGAAGGCGAACAAGGCGTTCAGCGTCGACGTCGCGACCAAGGCGCTGCGCCAGGACCGCGACATCATGGCGCGCACCTACGACGAGGAGATGCCGATGATGTCGGACGACGGGGTGTTCGATCCCAAGGCCGTGGCGGTGATCAAGGCATCTCTGGTCGAGATGAAGATTCTCGACTCGATCCCCAAGGACGAGCAGATGTTCACGACCCGCTTCGTGCCGCCGAAGCGGTAGAGCACGGGCCTCATCCTTCGAGACGCGGGCCTTCGGCCCGCTCCTCAGGATGAGGTGGTTTTTTTACTTCTTCCTCATCCTGAGGTGCGCGCGAAGCGCGCCTCGAAGGATGAGGAGCATCGCGGCCCGATGGCCTGCGCCGGGCCCTACCCGCCGTTGCCCTTGCGCGCCTCGCGCATCGTCAGCACGAAGTCGTAAATCGCGAGCCCGAGCACTACCACCATGATCACGCTGATGGGGATCGCCTTCACCCAGGCGACGTAGATCGTGAGGAAACCGATGACCAGGAGAAGCCCGAAGATTCCGGTCACGAGGTTCTGCCAGAACATCCGATCCTCCG
>DASWLB010000469.1:0-2614 GCA_036396315.1 Alphaproteobacteria bacterium | reverse complement strand
GCGTTCATCCGGTCGTCGGCCTCGCAGCCGAAGAAGAACCGGTCGCGGAACAGGTCGCGGATGTCGCCGGGGCGGCGGATGCCGGACTCGCGCCATTCGTCGAGCGTCGCCTCGGCGTCGCCCAACGTCTCTGAGCCCGGGTCGAACGGATGGGCGCGGATGCGGTCGGCCGTCAGGTAGTCGTTGCCGTAGCGGCCGAACATCTCCGCCATCAGCTCGAGGTCGGCCTTGCGCGGATCGAGGTTGTCCATCAGCGCCTTGTAGTTGCGCTTTTCCCAGTACTCGAACAGCGCGTTGTAGAGCGCGGCGCCCCAATGCACGCCGCCCTCGAGGAAGGCGAAGCGGAGCGCGGGGAAGCGGCTCGCGACGCCACCGAAGATGACGGCGCGGCAGAAGAACTCGGAGCCCGCCGAGAACCCGCCGAGATGGTTGAAGATGTAGTTGGACGGGCTGGCGCGCGTCGTGCCCGGCCCCTGGTTGCGGTTGTGGCAGGCGACCGAGACCTTGAGCTCCTGGCACTTCGCCCACACCGGATCGTAGCGGCCTGCATCGTCGATCGCGGGCGAGGCGAGCGCCCCATCGCGGCGGATGTCGGTGTTGACCGTGACCGTGCGGTAGCCGAGCTCGTTCACCGCGAACTCGAGCTCCGCGACCGCCTCCTCCGGCGTGTACATCGGGATCACGGCCGAGGGGATCATCCGGCTTTTCACCGGATCGAACATGTCGGCGTAGAGCATGTTGAGGGCGCGGTGCGCGACGCGCCTCAGCTCGTCGTCGCGCACGTGCATGGTGCGGAGCCCGTGGCTCGTATAGACGATGGCGAAATCGATGCCCGCCTCGTCGAGCCGCTGGGCGTAAAGCCTCGGCAGCATGACCGTGACGCGGTCGAGCGTGTGCGGCCCCGACGGCGAGGCCCAGAACACCTGGCGGTAGCGCGTGCCCGTACGCGCAGCCTTGCCGAGCGCCTCGTACTTCTCCGCCATCTCGCGCCCGCCGACCTTCCTGATGAAATCGAGGATGGCGAAGCCGCATTCGAGCACGTGCGCGTCGGCGTCGATCACCGGATAGCCGAGGCGCGCGCGCGCTTCCGCCGCCGTCGCGCCGCTATGTGAAGTGGACATGATTGACCCTCACTTACGATCGCGCCTCATCCTTCGAGACGCGCCCCTGCGGGGCGCTCCTCAGGATGAGGAAGCAAAGAAAAACCTCCTCATCCTGAGGGTGCTGTGGACAAAACCGTCCACTGGACGGTTTTTCCCACAACACCCGAAGGCGGCGTCACGAAGGATGAGGCTGCATACATCTACCGCGCCTTGCGGCCGCGCTCGGGGCGGGCCGCGAGGTGCTTCGCCGCCGCGTCCTCGACCACCGTGCCCTTGAAGAAGTCGGGGTTGAGCCCGGCGTGGAGGTCGATCGCGTTGCCGAACGTGAAGGCGCGGAAATCGTCGTCGGTGAGAAGCCCGTCCTCGACCAGCGAATGGGCCTCGGGCAGCACGTCCCGGATGTCGATCACGTCCCAATGGCCGATGTCGGAGCCGAGCATGGCCTTCAGCTGGATGCCGTAATGGTTGAGCTTGCGGTCGAAGGCGACGGCGTTCATGCGGTCGTCGGCCTCGCAGCCGAAGAAGAAGCGCTCGGCGAACAGGTCGCGGATGTGCTGCGGGCGGGTGATGCCGCTGTCGGCCCATTCGTCGACGGCGCGGTTGTCCGGACCGGGGACGGCGGAGCTCGGATGGTGCGGGTTGGCGCGGATGCGCTCCGGCGTCAGGTATTCGTTGCCGTACTTCGCGAACATCTCGACCAGGAGCTCGAGATCGACCTTCTCGGGATCGAGGTTGGCCTCGATCATCTTGATGTTGCGCTTCTCGAAATACTCGAACAGCGAGTTGTAGAGTGCGGCGCCCCAGTGCACGCCGCCTTCGAGGAAGGCGAAGCGGAGCGCGGGGAAGCGCGCGGCGACGCCGCCGAAGATCAGCGCGCGGCAGAAATGGTCGGAGCCCTGCGAGAACCCGCCCAAATGGTTGAAGATGTAGTTGGACGGGCTCGCGCGCGTCGAGCCGACGCCCTGGTTGCGGTTGTGGCAGGCGACCGAGAGCTTGAGATCGACGCATTTCGCCCACACCGGATCGTAGCGCCGCCCCTCGTCGATGGCCGGCGAATGGATCGCCTGGGCGAAGCGCGCGAGGTGCGGCGCCTCGCGCGCGACCTCGGGCACCGGTCGGCGGATCTCGGCATTGACCGTGACCGTCTTGAGCTTCAATTCGTTGGCGACGAACTCGAGCTCGGCGATCGCCTCCTCCGGCGTGTGCATCGGGATGACGGCGGACGGCGTCAAGCGGTCCTTCACCGGGCCGAACATGTCGGCGAACATCATGTTGAGCGCGCGGTGCGCGACGCGGCGCATCTCGTCGTCGGCGATGTGCATGGTGCCGAGACCGTGCGTCGTATAGACGACGGCGAAGTCGATGCCGGCCTCGTCCAGCCGCTCGCGGTAGAGGCGCGGCAGCATCACGGTCGCGCGGTCGATGGTGTGCGCACCGGACGGCGAGTTCCACCACACCTGGCGGTAGCGCGGCCGGTTGCGCGCCGAGCGCACGCTGTCCTCGTACTTCTT
>DASWLB010000468.1:0-1530 GCA_036396315.1 Alphaproteobacteria bacterium | reverse complement strand
GGGATGGGGCACGGCGTCGAAGCGGCGCATCCGGTCGGCTTCACCCGAGGCGCTGCGGTCGCTCGCGTTCGCGCCCGGATCGATGGGACCGAAGGTCGAAGCCGCGTGCGACTTCGCGGCGCAGACCGGGAAGCTCGCCGCCATCGGGGCGCTCGGCGATGCGGCGAAGCTTGCGCGCGGCGATGCGGGAACCGTGATCCGCCGGGGCGCCGGACGGGTCGCGATCGACGGCGAGACGGCCCGTGTCAGTCGCGGTCCTCGTCGAGCTCCCGATCGCTCGTGATGATGTCGTAGACGCGCGCGGTGACGCCTTCGAGCGGTCGCTCCATCTCGCCGAGCACGTCGCTTTCGCCGGCGGCCCAGGCGGCTGCCTCCTCGAGCTCGTCCATCGTCGGCTGCTCGGCGACGATCGCCGCGATCTTCATGTCGTCGAGGTCGCCCATGACGTCCATGACGTCGCGTGCGGTCACGGCAACGCGCCGTGGCGCAGCGCCGGCCTTGGTTCGGCAGGTGGGCATGGGTGGTCTCCTCGGATGCGATGGTGCGCGGGGACTGCAGAATCCCCCGATTGGCGGTTGTTTCCATTGACGCAGGTCAAAGTGCGGTATTCCCGCGCGACGTACGGTGCTCCGCGATCGCGAGGCCCCATGCTCTTCGAGGACAGAACGGATGCCGGACGGCGCCTCGCCGAGCGCCTGGCGCTCTACCGCGGCCAGGACCCGGTGGTCCTCGCCCTCGTGCGCGGCGGCGTTCCGGTCGCGTTCGAGGTGGCGCGCATCCTCGCCTGTCCGCTCGATATCGTCCTCGTGCGCAAGATCGGCGCACCGGGCGCGCCCGAGCTTGCCGCCGGCGCGGTGGTCGACGGCGCGACGGAGGAGACCGTGCTCAATCCGGACGTCGTCGCGGCTTGGGACATCTCGGAGTCCTACATCGAGGCCGCGACGCGGCGCGAACGCGCCGAGATCGAGCGACGGCGGAAGCTCTACCTCGCGGAGCGGAAGCGGCCTCCGGTGGCGGGCCGGACCGCGATCGTGGTGGACGACGGGATCGCGACGGGCGCCTCCATGCGCGCGGCGCTTCGCGCCGTTCGCCGCCAGGGGCCGAAGCGCCTCGTCGCCGCGACGCCGATCGCCGCCGAAGACACGGTCGCCGCGCTCAAGGCCGACGCCGACGAGGTCGTCACGGTCTCGATGCCGCCCAGGCTCGGCGCGATCGGCATGTACTATCTCGATTTCGCCCAGGTGAGCGACGCCGAGGTGATGGACCTGCTCGACCGCGCGCGGGCCTGGCTTCCCCCCGCCGCGACCGCCAACGTGGCATGCCAGCCGTCCCCCAATCGACATGATGCGACAGAGGTGAACCATGGTGCGCCGGATCATTCCTGACATCGTCCACGACCAACGGCTTCTCAAGATGCCGGCCACCGCCACGGTGCGCGAGGCCGCGCAGAAGATGGCGCGGCGCGACGTGCGCTCCGTGCTGGTCACCAAGGGCAGCAAGCTCGAAGGCATCTTCACCGGCACCGACCTG
>DASWLB010000467.1:0-3444 GCA_036396315.1 Alphaproteobacteria bacterium | reverse complement strand
GCCGAGCGCCTCGCAGAAGGTGGGTGCCATGTCGGTCAGCGAGCGCACCCCGGCGAGCCGCCCGGGCGCGATGACCGGCCCCATGGCGATGAACATGCCGCCCGGGTTGTGCTCGCCGGTGCGGCAGAACACGTAGTTCTTGTCGAGCCGGCCGATCTTCGGCGAGGACACCGCGTGCGCGAGGTGGGCGCACGACCATTCGACCAGCAGGTCGGGGAAGTGCTCGGCCGCCGGGCCGGAGTAGATGTCCTTGGTGCGCATCACGCGGGTCACGATGCGCTTGCCGGTGTCCACGTCGACGATGTCGAGGAGGTCGCGCGACAGCGCATCGAGGAACGCCTCGCACGCGGCGCCGGACGCGACCATCCCCGCGGGCTCGCGCCCGATCAGGTTCACCCGTATGCCGCCGTGGGAGTGGTTGTTCTCGATGATGAAGCAGCGGCTTGCCGCCGGGTCGAGCTCGAGCGGAATGTCGGTCGAAGGCACGTGCACCCAGTCGCGCGCCCGGTGGCGCAGCGGATCGAGCCAGCGCTTGGCCGCCGCCGGGGTGTGCTGCCAGCCCCAGGTGAGCACGGGATCGAGCGCGCGCTTGGCCGAGGCGACGGTCGAGCCGGGCGCCGCCATGCCCTTGGCCTTGGGCTCGGCGACGCCCAACCGCACCAGGATGTCGCCCAGCATGAACTGCGACACGTACTTCGCGTTCATGCCGTGGCCGGCCATGGCGACGATCGTGGTGTCGCGGTCGACGGAATCGATGATCTCGCCCATCGCGCGGTCGATCGCGACATAGACGTCCTTCACCGGATCGCCCGCGACCGCGACGGCGGCCGGGTCGTGGCGCGGGTGCAGGGGATCGTGCAGGTGCCAGCACTGATGGCCGGCGCAATGGCTTTCGGTGAACACCTGGGCGAAGAAGTCCCAATCCTCCTGGGCGAGGAAGTGCTTGGTGATCGCGGTCTTGGTCGCGATGCCGCGCAACAGATCGTCGCGGAATTGCACCATCTGCTCGGGCGAGCGGTCGGCGTTGCACGATCCGCGCTGGGGGTGCTCGCCGAAGCGGGCGACCACCTCGGCCGCGAGCGCAGGCGGCGAGGTGACGAAGCCGCAATTGGCGTCGTGCGCGCCCCATTCGACGAGCTGGACGCCGTTGATCCGCGGGGACGGGCCCGAGTGCGGCACGTCGAGGATGGCGACGCGCCGCCCGGCCGCGCTGAGATGGTCCCAGAACGGCGTCGTCCGCACGCAGTCGGGCGTGCTGGCCCGATAGAACTCGTAAGTCCCGTGCCGCAGCTGCTCCCAGCTGTGCACCCCCATGCGCGCCGGCCCGGTGCCGGTGTAGAACGACGGCCAGGTGCAATGGACGTAAAGCCCGGCCGGGCCCTGGGTGCGCCCGACGAGGCCGTTCTCGAACAGGCGGCGGAAGGTCGGCATCGTGCCGTCCGCGGCCCAGCGCGCGATGAGGTCGCGCTCGCCCGCGCAAAACCCGAGGAACAAGATCTTCGGCCGAGGCTTCATGGCGCGAGTATGCCATCGAAGCCGCTCGGGCAGAAGGCGGCCGACGGTCGCGGACGCCGGGAAATCGGTTAAGATCGCCGCCGTTGGAACCGGAGCCGATCGGGGCCCCGCATGAAGGTGTTCGTCTTCGACCTGCTGCCCTACCGCCAGCACCTCGACCATCTGAAGGTGGGGACGGAGCTGCCCTACCCGCTCGAGAAGCGCCACTGCGATCCGGCGACCGCGGCGCGCACGTATGAGGAGCACCTCGAGGCGTGGGCCGAGATCGACCGGCTCGGCTATGACGGGATCGGCTTCAACGAGCACCACGCCTCGCCCTACGGGCTGATGAATTCGCCCAACATCATGGCCGCGGCGGCGGCGCAGCGGACCCGGAACGTCAAGCTCCTGATCTACGGCAACCTCTTGCCGCTGCACGAGCCGCTGCGCCTCGCCGAGGAGCTCGCCATGCTCGACTGCCTCTCGGGCGGGCGCATCATCTCCGGCTTCGCGCGCGGCATCCCGCGCGAATACCAGGTGCACAACGTGCCGCTCGCCCATTCGCGCGCCCGCTTCGAGGAGGCCTACGACATCGTCGTCAAGGCGTGGACCGAGGAGGTTTTCTCGTTCACCGGCCGGTTCTGGAGCTACAAGGACGTGGCGATCTGGCCGCGCCCGATCCAGCGCCCGCACCCGCCGGTGTGGACGCCGATCACCTCGAGCCAGGAATCGATCGAGTGGGCGGCGCGCCACGACGTGCCGATCACCCCGGGCGAGGGCTCGGCGGGCCTGCGCGAGGACATCGTGCGCCACTACGCGAAGCGCCTTGCCGCGCACGGGCACCGCATCACGCCCGGCCACCTCAACATCGGCGCCATCGCCTGGGTCGCCGATTCCAAGGCGCAGGCGATCAAGGAGTACGGCCCCTACTTCCTCTATTTCAACCGCACCTTGTTCAGCCACGGCAACGTGACCGAGACCAGCGTCGGGCGCGCCACCGGCTATATCGGCGAGGCCTCCGCCGACTACATCCGCCCGGAGAACCGGCGCGCCGCCGAACGGGTGCGGGCGGATTTCCGCAACCTCACCATGGACGACGTGGAGCGCCGCGCCGAGGAGATGCCGTGGGGCACGCCCGGCGAGGTGGCCGAGCGCATCGTCGCGGCGGCCGAGCACGCGGGCGCCGGCACGGTGATGCTGCACCTCAACCGCGGCGCCGTGCCGCACGAGCTGTTCGTCGAGCAGATCCGCCGCTTCGCCCGGGACGTGCTGCCGCGCCTCCAGGCGCACGCGATCACCCGCGTGCGCCTCGCCGAGGACGTGACGGCTTAAAGCGCGTTCAACCCGACCGGAAACTCAAAAAGTCCCCGTTCGTGCTGAGTGCCACGCGCTTGTGGCGCGCGGTGTATCGAAGCACGAACGAGGGTCGTTCGCCCTTCGATACGCGCCCGTGCCATGCACGGGCGCACTCAGGGCGAACGGGGTTGGTATGCGATTGCCCTCCCTCGCGGCCGGGGCGGACGCCGGCGACCGTCGTCTCCTTTCCGTCTCCTTTCCGTCGCCTCGCGTCGCCTTTCCGTCGCCTTTGTCGCCTCGGTCGCCCCGGAAACCCTTGGATTCCAACGAAAGGCGACCCGGGTTACGGAAATTTTTTCGCGTCACCTTGCGGCGGGGTCGATCATCCGGCCGCATCCCGTCTCCCCGCCTGGCCGCGCTTCCGGTCAATTGCCGGTGACTCGAAGCGGCGGCACGGCGCCGCGCGGGCACAGGCGCTCCAGATCGAACGAACAATGAACAGGCCGGCGGCTCGACAGTCTCGCCGGGCCGATCGAAGTCCGGCATGGCGGCCTCGCGAACGGATTTCGGGATTGGCCGCTCTATAGAGGAATTTCAAGGGATTGTCAAGGAAAACATACTTTGAACAGGAATGATTGAAATCAGCTCTACCTG
>DASWLB010000466.1:0-1813 GCA_036396315.1 Alphaproteobacteria bacterium | reverse complement strand
CTTGTGCGCGTCCTGGGCGAGCAGCTCCGAAATGCGCCGCGCCGCCCGCTCGGTCAGCGAGACCTCTTCGGAAGACGTCGTGTTTTCAATCGTGTCGGGCATGATCTTCGATCGATGCGGGACGATACCGCCCTACCTATTTAGGACCGGTAAACGCTCCGGTCAACTCCGGCCCGTGAGCGGGACGGTTCCGTTGCGAGTCCCCTAGCCCCTTGTTAGGTTCCGCCCATGACCGCGCTGGAAGCCGCAGGCAGATCGGCCGTCGTTCGGCGCGCGGCCTATGCCTCCGACCCCGAGGCAAGCCGGGGCCGGCTCCACCCCGAGCCCGAGAGCCCGACGCGCAGCGCCTTTCAGCGCGACCGCGACCGCATCATCCATTCGGCGGCGTTCCGGCGCCTGCAATACAAGACCCAGGTCTTCGTCTATCACGAGGGCGACCATTACCGGACGCGGCTCACCCACAGCCTCGAGGTGGCCCAGATCGCGCGCTCGCTGTGCCGGTCGCTCGGACTCGACGAGGACCTGGCCGAGGCGCTGGCGCTTGCCCACGATCTCGGCCACACGCCGTTCGGCCATGCCGGCGAGGAGGCGCTCGATGCCGCGATGGCGGGATTCGGCGGCTTCGACCACAACGGCCAGACCTTGCGCATTATCACCAAGCTCGAGGCGCGCTACGCGGCCTTCGACGGGCTCAACCTGACCTGGGAGACGCTCGAAGGCATCGCCAAGCACAACGGCCCGCTTGCCGCACGGCGTGGCGATATAGCGGGCTTGCCCTGGGCGGTCGCCGAGTACGCCGCCGAGCAGGACCTCGAGCTCCACACCTGGCCCGGCATCGAGGCGCAGATCGCGGCGCTGTCCGACGACATCGCCTATCACAGCCACGACGTCGACGACGGGCTGCGCGCCGAACTGTTCGCGATCGCCGACCTCGCGCCCGTGAAGCTGGTCGGGCCGATCCTGTCCGAGGTGGCGCGCTGGCATCCCGGCCTCGATCCGCAGCGCCTGATCCACGAATCGAAGCGTCGCCTGATCGACGCCATGGTGGCCGACGTGCTGGCCGAGACGCGGCGACGGCTCAACGCCGCGCGGCCGCGCTCGGCGGCCGAGGTGCGCGCCCTCGGCCGGCCGGTCGTCGCCTTCTCTGCCGCGATGGCGGACGACAATCGCGCCCTCAGGGAGTTCCTGTTCGAGCGCATGTATCGCCACGAACGGGTGAACCGCATGACGGCCCGCGCCCGGCGCGTGGTGACCGAACTGTTCGCGGCCCTGATCGGCGATCCCGCTAAGCTGCCGCCCGACTGGCAGGCGCGCACCGACGGGGCGGGCGGTACCGCGACGGCGCGACGGGTCGCCGATTACATCGCCGGCATGACCGACCGGTTCGCGCTCGGCGAGCATCGCCGGCTGTGCCCCGACTCCGACGCCCAGTCATGAACGTATTCAGCCATTTCCGCGACGAGGTCGTCGCCGTGGTCGAGGACCTGGCGGGCGAGGGCGCGCTGCCGCGCGGCATCGACACGGCCAAGGTCTCGGTCGAGCCGCCGCGCGATGCCGCGCACGGCGACCTCGCCACCAACGCCGCGATGGTTCTGGCGAAGTCGGCCGGACGGAAGCCGCGCGAACTGGCCGAGCTGCTGGCCGTCCGGCTCGGCGCGCATTCGAGCGTCACCGAGGCGTCGGTCGCAGGCCCCGGCTTCATCAATCTCCGGCTCGACCCGGCGTTCTGGCAGAAGCGCGTGCGCGACGCGCTCGAGGCGGGCACGGCGTACGGCGATTCGACATTGGGAGCCGGGCGCCGGGTCAACGTCGA
>DASWLB010000465.1:0-2321 GCA_036396315.1 Alphaproteobacteria bacterium | reverse complement strand
GGATGGCCGACATGGCGGTGACGGAGCGCGCCGCGTTGCGGTGGACGAGCTGGCGGTCCATCTTGCGCGCGAGCGTCTGCTCGTGCAGCGACACGACGACGAACGCGTCGCCCTCGCCGAACGGCGCGGCCTGGATGGTGGCGAGCCGCGCGGCGATGCGCGGCAGCGCGATCGACACGTCGTACTCGGTGACGCTCGCGCCCTGCCCGCGCGCCTGGGCGAGCAGCGAGAAAACCGGGCTGTCGGCGGGCACGAAGGCGGACAGCTTCTGTCCGCGCAAATGACCGGCGCCTTGCCCGAAAAACTGCTCGCCCGCCGGATTCACGTAGCGGATCGAATCGTCGGGCGAGAGGACGACGATGGCATAAGGCAGCGCGCCGAGGAGCTGTGCGAAATCGAGCAAGTCGGGTTCGCGCCCGCGGGTTGTCGTTGCGGCCGGAGACGCGGCGGAGCTCATGCGGCGTCCGCCAGCGCGTCGGCGCCTTGGCCGCAGAGCGGCAGGTAGAACCGGTCGATGCGCTCGCGCATCTCGGCGGCGCCGGCGCTTCGGTTCACCTCGGCGCGGAACTCGGCCGAGCCGGGTAGCCCCTTCGAATACCAGGCGACGTGCTTGCGCGCGACGCGGCTCGCGATGTCGGGCCCGTAATGGTCGACCATCGCGTCGAAATGGCCGCGCACGATGCGGTACTGCGCGTCGATCGGCGGATCGGCAACGCGCTCGCCCGTCGCAAGGAACCGGATTACCTGGCTCAAGAACCACGGGCGCCCGCAAGCACCGCGTCCGACCATCACGCCGTCCGCGCCGGACTCGGCGAGCAACGTCGCGGCGTCGTCGAGCGTCGTCACGTCGCCGTTGCCGATCACCGGGATCGACACGGCATCCTTGACCTCGCCGATGAAGCGCCAGTCGGCGCGGCCGGTGTAGAACTGACAGCGGGTGCGCCCGTGCACCGTCACCATCGCGATGCCGCACGCCTCGGCGACGCGGGCGAGCCGCGGCGCGTTGCGGTTCCGATCGTTCCAGCCGGTGCGCATCTTGAGCGTGACTGGCACCGACACCGCCCTGACCGCGGCGCCCAGGATGCGCGCGGCGAGCGACTCGTCGCGCATGAGGGCGGAGCCGGCCTCGCCGTTCACCACCTTCTTGGCGGGGCAGCCCATGTTGATGTCGATCAGCCGCGCGCCGCGGTCTTCGACGAGTTTCGCCGCCTCGGCGACGATTTCGGGCTCGCAGCCGGCAAGCTGCACCGCCATCGGCTGCTGGTCGGCGTCGGTCTCGGCCATCTTGAGCGTGCGGCGGTTGTCGCGGATCATCGCCTGGCTCGCGATCATCTCGGAGATCACGAGTCCGGCGCCGAGTCGCTTGACCAGCCGGCGGAACGGCAGGTCGGTGACGCCGGACATCGGGGCGAGCAGCACCGGAGCATCGAGCACGAGGGATCCGATTCGTATGCTCATTTTTTAGGCAAGCCTTCGTCGTGCTCAATCATTAGGCGACTAGTATGCCCAGTCGCGGGAAAACGCAAGCCAAATCAGGGTTACCGAAGCCAGTCGCTTGGCAAGCAAGGCGCCAGAGGACTAGGTTAGCGCGCCATCGGCGGGAGGGGCTGTTCGACATGGCGGGATGCGTCGCCTTGGTGCTGGCGGGGGGTAGCGGCAGCCGGTTCGGTGGCGAAATTCCCAAGCAATATCTGGACCTTGCCGGACAACCCGTGCTGCGCCGCGCGCTCGCATCCTTGTGCGGCCATGCCGGAGTGAGCGCGGTCCGCGCGGTGATCCGGCCGGAAGACCGCGTTCGCTACGACTTAGCCGCGGCCCGGCTTGTCTTGCTCGATCCCGTCGCGGGCGGCGCCAGCCGCCAGGAGTCGGCGCGTCTCGGGCTCGAAAGCCTCACCGACCTCGCTCCCGAATTCGTGCTGATCCACGACGGTGCGCGGCCTTTTGTCGACGGCTCGATGGTTTCGCGCGCGCTCGCGGCGCTCGCCGAGGCGCCGGCGGCGCTTCCCGCGCTACCGGTCGGGGACACGCTGAAGCGCTCGCCCGACGGCGAGACGGTCGCCGGCACGGTGGATCGCGCCGGACTATGGCGGGCGCAGACGCCGCAAGCCTTCCGCTACCGCGACATCCTCGGCGCCCACCGGGCGGCGGCGGGTCGCAGCCTGACCGACGATGCGGCGGTCGCCGAGGCGGCGGGGCTTACCGTGCGCCTCGTCCCGGGCAGCGAGGACAATTTGAAGATCACGACCGCCGACGACCTCGCGCGCGCCCGCCGGATGCTCGCCGCCGCCGGCGAGGTGCGCATCGGCCAGGGGCTCGACGTG
>DASWLB010000464.1:0-1881 GCA_036396315.1 Alphaproteobacteria bacterium | reverse complement strand
GACGGGTTCCTGCGCGCGGTCGGCCTCGACTCGGCCGAGCGCCTGGCGGTCGTCCCGACCGACCAAGGCGAGTATTACTTCGCGGAGGTCGAGCGGCGCGGCCGGCCGACGGCCGAGGTGCTGCCCGAGCTGGTGCCGGCGCTGATCCAGGCGCTCGCGTGGCCGCGCTCGATGCGCTGGGGGACCACCGCGTTTCGCTGGGTGCGGCCGTTGCACGCGGTGCTGTGCGTGTTCGACGGCAAGCCGGTGCCGGGGTCTGTCGATCTCGGCAGCGCCGTGCCCGGCGTTGCGCCGCGCAGGTTGGCGTTCGCCACCGCGACGCGCGGCCACCGCTGGCACGCGCCGGATGCGTTCGCGGTCGCCTCGTTCACCGACTATCGCGCCAGGCTCGAGGCGGCGCGCGTCGTCCTCGATGCTGAGACGCGCCGCCACCGGATCGTCGAGCAGGCGCAGGCGCTCGCCGACCAGGCGGGGCTCGCCTTCGTCGCCGACGATGCGCTGCTCGACGAGGTGTGCGGCTTGGTCGAGTGGCCGGTGTGCCTGATCGGCGCGATCGACCCCACGTTCATGGACGTGCCGCCCGAGGTGCTGATCACCAGCATGAAGAGCCACCAGAAGTACTTCCCGCTGACCGACGCGGGAGGCGGGCTGGCGAACCGCTTCGTGATGGTCGCCAACATCGAGGGCGCCGACGGCGGCGCGGCGATCCGCGCCGGCAACGAGCGCGTGCTGCGCGCGCGCCTGCACGACGCCAAGTTCTTCTGGGACCAGGACCGCAAGCGGACTTTGGACAGCCGCGTGCCGGCCCTCGACGGCATCGTCTTCCACGCCCGGCTCGGCTCGCTCGGCGACAAGGTGCGCCGCCTGGAGCGGCTGGGGCCCACTGTCGCGGGGTACGTGCCGGGCGCGCAGCCGGAGCTGGTCGCGCGCGCCGCGCGGCTGTGCAAGGCGGACCTGGTCACCGACATGGTCGCCGAGTTTCCGGAATTGCAAGGCGTGATGGGGCGCTATTATGCGCGCCACGACGGCGAGCCGGAAGCGGTCGCCGACGCGATTGCCGACCATTACGCGCCCGCCGGGCCCGCCGACCGCTGCCCGAGCGCGCCGGTCTCGGTCGCGCTCGCGCTGGCCGACAAGATCGACACGCTCGTCAGATTCTTCACGATTGAGGAGAGGCCGACGGGTTCAAAGGACCCTTATGCGCTCCGTCGCGCAGCTTTAGCCGTAATCCGGCTTGTTCTCGAGAATGGTGTTCGGATTGAGTTGGTCCCAGTTCTAACAGCCGCCAAAGACCTCGAAGAACCTGGAGATTCGGCTAAGGGTACCCGAGGTCGATTGACGGCGACGCGTAGAGTCGCCGGCTGGTCCAAACCCGTCGACACTGTTGTCTTGGATCTTCTCGCCTTCTTCGCCGACCGCTTGCGCGTGCACATGCGCGAGCGCGGGCTGCGCCACGACGTGGTCAGTGCGGTGTTCGCGGTTGCCGGCGACGACGACCTGGTGCGCCTGGTCGCGCGTGCCGAGGCGCTGCGCCGGTTCCTCGACACCGAGGACGGGGCCGACCTGGTGCTCGCCTACCGGCGCGCGAGCAACATCGTCGGCATCGAGGAGAAGCGGGACCAGCGCGACTACGCCGGCGCGCCCGACGAGTCCGCGCTCGCGCAGGACGAGGAACGGTTGCTGCACCAACGCCTGGCTAAGGCCGGGCCCGAGATCGCGCGTGCCCTGAAGGACGAGAAATTCGAGGTCGCGATGGCGGCGCTCGCAACCCTGCGCACGCCGATCGACGCGTTCTTCGACCGGGTCACGGTCAACACCGAGGACGCGCGCCTGCGCGAGAACCGGCTGAGGCTCTTGTCGCAGATTCGCGCCTCGCTGGCG
>DASWLB010000463.1:0-1558 GCA_036396315.1 Alphaproteobacteria bacterium | reverse complement strand
CTCCTTTGCGTTGCGGGTCATCTCGGCCCGGGCGGCGAGCACGTCGGCCGAGGTCCAATGGCTCTTGAGGTACGCGAGCACCGCCCAGATCTCGTCGTCGGCAAGCCTGCCGGCGAACGCCGGCATGTCGCTCGCGTAATTCCTGGGCGCGTAGGGCGGCACGAGGCCGTTCCTGGTGAGCGTGAAGAGCATGTGATCGGGATGGTGCCAGGTATGGCCATTCTCGTCGTGCGGCGGCGCGGGCAGACGGCCGTTCGCGAGCCGCTTGCGCCAGTCGGGCTGGCCTTCGAGCTTCGCGCCGTGGCAGGCGGCGCAGTGCTGGGCGTAGACCCGGGCGCCGAGCGCCACCCGCGCCGCATCGCGCGGGTCGGCGCGCGGATCATCGCTCGGGGCCGGGGATTCGCCGCAGGCCGCAACAAGGCTCATCGCTGCTGCAATTGTCGCCAAGCGTTCAGGTCTCATTGCCGCTCGGGTTACTTGCGGTTACAGCACCACCGGCTTGTCGGGCAGCTCATTGCGGCCGCCCGGGCGCGGCGGGTAGTGCCGCGCAAGCAGCAGCGAAATCTCCTTGATGCCGTCGACAATGGCCTGCTCGAGCGCGCCGCGCGCCAGCATTGACTCCATGCCGCGGCAAATTCTTTCCCATTCGGTCGGCGTCACCCGGGCGTTGATGCCCCGATCGGCAACGATCTCGATATCGCGGTCGGCGGCGAGGAGATAGATCAGCACGCCGTTGTTTTCCTCGGTGTCCCATACGCGCAGCTGCGAGAACACTTCGATGGCGCGCTCGCGCGCCGACTGTCCGCCGAACAGTGCCGGACTGTCCAGCGCGCCCTCGGCGGCGAAGCGGATCTCGCCGCGATGCGTGGCTTCGCTCTTTGCGATCGCCTGCTCGATCGAAGCCAATGCGCTCGCGGGAAGCGCGCGAGGCAAGGAGAAGAGGTGCCGCGCGATGCGCTTGAGGTCCATCGCTACCAGCGCCCAGAAGCGCCGCCGCCGCCGAAGCCACCGCCGCCGCCGCGGAAACCGCCGCCCCGCCCCAATCCGCCGCCGCCGAAGCCTCCGGGAAATCCGCCGTAGTACCGGCGGCCGGCACCGCCGCCGACGAGCGTGAAGATGAACGCGACGATGCCCGCCATCACCGCGATCGATACCGCGCCGACCAGCAGCCACGCCACGGCGCCCACTGCGCCGCCCGCGGCGGCGGAACCGACGGTCCTGCCGAGCATGCGGCGCAGCAGGCCGCCGACCACTATGGCCAGAATGAGCAGGATCGGCAGCGACTGCCCGAACCCGCCGCCCACTTGCGGCGAGGGGCTCGCCGGCTCGGGCAAGGGCTCGCCGTCGATGACGCGGATCATGCGGTCGACGCCGGCGTTGATACCGCCGTAGAAGTCGCCCTCGCGAAAACGCGGCGCGATCGCCTCGCGGATGATGCGGCTCGCGGTGGCGTCGTTCAGCGCGCCCTCCAGGCCGTAGCCCACCTCGATGCGCAGCGCGCGGTCGTTCTTCGCCACAACCAAGATGGCCCCGTCGTCGACGTTCTTGCGGCCGATCT
>DASWLB010000462.1:0-8468 GCA_036396315.1 Alphaproteobacteria bacterium | reverse complement strand
CGGCGACGGCGCCCGCATGTCAGGCCGGGGTCCGCGATCCCGATTGTTCGCCTGCGGCCGCTCCGGTCGCGGCGCGGATTGGCGAACCTCGCGCGGCGGAATCGCGCGTGGTGCGGCCACCTGCGGCGCGGCGTTCGGGCGGTCGCGGATTTCGGGCCGCGCCTCCCGCGAAGACGGCGGCGGCACGCGGCGTTCCGCGACCGGCGGTGCGGCGTTGTTCTGCGGCAGGGCTGGCGACAACTCGCGCCGGACTGGCACGCCCGGCCTCGGAGTTAGCCGGCGCGGCTCCGTCGCTCGCCGCTGATCGTTGTCTGCCCGCCGCGGGGCCGCACGGACATCGGAGTTTGGCGCCGCCGTGCGCGGCGCGACCCGCCCCGACGGTTCGAATCGCGGACGCTCGGCCCGCACCGGCGGACCCGCGCCCGGCCGGGAGTCCGTCATGCGCGGCGAAATCCGATCCGGCCGAACGTCGCGACCGGCGTCACGATCTCGGTCCGGCCCCGGCCGGCCGAACCGCGGCGGCTCGCCCGCGGAGGGACGACGCGACTCGACGTTGCGCGGCCCGCGCGCGGCGTCGTCGCGGTCGATGCGCCGACCGACGCGGCTGTTCGGCGCGCGCCGCGCGAAATCGGCCGCCGCCACTTCCGTCGCCGCATGGCGATTGGTGAACCGCTCGATCGGACGGTTCCGTTCCGCCCTGTCGATGCGGATGTTGTTGATCACGGTTTGATTGACCGTCGTGATGTTGACGTTGCGCACGTAGCGCGCGCTGGTGCGATAGTGCGGCACAAAGGGCTCGTGGGGGGCGAGCGGCACCCAGGAGAACTTCCGCCCGTGATGTTGATCGAACCGCTTCGCGTGCCACGGGAAATCGCCGACGAACACGACGAGCGCCGGCGCGTAGACCGGGCGTCGCACGACGGCGCCGGGCCACCACGCCCAGCGGTCCGCGACGACCACCCAGCGGCCGTAATGGAACGGCGCGAAGCCCCACGGCGCGTCATCGACCCAAGTCCAGCCCCAGGGCGAGACATAGGCCCAGTGGCCGTGTCGATAGGGCGCCCAGCCCGGAACGACGCGCGGATACCACACGGCGCCGTAGTCCGGGACGGTCTGCCACTCGCCGTAGGCGCCGAGGTCCTGATACCCGGTCACCTGGGGCGAAACGTAGCGTGGCGTCTCGGCGTTCGCATGGCTGCGTTCGCGCGCGAACGACCAGTCGTCGAACGGCGTCGCGCGGGCCGCGACCACGGTCACATTGGACGTGTCGGCCCGCACCACGGCCGTCTGACCGTCGCGGATATCGAAAGTCGAACTCGGACCGGAAATTCGCGCCGCGCCGTTGAAAGCGGTCACCGTGACTTGACTGGGCGCGGCACCGTTATCGAACCCGCCGATGTCGATGTTGTAGCGGCCCGCGAGAAGGAGCTCGATGCGGCCGAGCGCGGTCTCGACGATCACCGGGCCGTCGGACGGCGCCGCGCCGCTGGTCAGGTTGATTGCGCCGCGCGCCAGGCGGAGATGCAGGGTCTCGTCGTCGAGGCGCACGACGTCGAGTTCCGTCTCGCGATCGAGCCGAAGCTCGGACGGTCCGATCTGGATCGCCGCGCGCGCATCCGGCTCGGTCCACAGCGAAGTGCCCGTCGTCACCGGATAGTTGACCACGGCCGGGGTCCAGTTCTCCAGATCGCCCGACCGCAGCGACACCTCGCCCTCGACATGGGCAAGCCGGCCGATCCGGGCCGGCGGGTCGGCGAGCGCGGCCGTGCTCGCGCCAAGCAGCAAGGCGGCGGCGAGGATGGTGCGGGATCGCATCGTCGTGCTCCTCGAATGAGCGAGCGGATCGTGGGATCGAATCCTGGCGCAAAAATTGCGCCAAAGTGATGGCACGCCACCGGCGAATTGCGACGATTCCATGGCGGCACCCTTTCTCCGCTCCCGTGCCAAGATGCACGGCGAAGGCGCCGCCGATCCGTCGCGTGGTGAATGGAGGCGATCAGGCCTTGGCGCTGGGGCGTGCGGAAACCGCGGCGTGCCAGCGTTTGAGGCTGAACGCACCATCCGGAATCGTCATTTTGATCCCGCCCGCCCAGTCCACGGTGACGAGCGCCGTAATGTCGGCGATCGAATAGCGCGGGCCGGCGACGAACTCCGATTGCGCAAATCGCCGGTCCATCGATTCGAAGAAGCGCGCAAGTCGCGCCCGCCCGCGCTCGGCGAGCGCCGGGATCTGGTCGTACGAATCAGGTCCGGGCACGGCGCGCCCCTTGAGGCCGGGCGTCGCATTGCGGAATGCATCCATCAGCGCGTAGAACCCGTCGCGCTCGCAGCGGCGCTGCCACGCCGCGACGAGGCCGTTCTCCGCCGGACTCGCGCCCATCAGGGGCGGGTCGGGCTGCACCGCTTCGAAATACACGCAGATGCCGATCGCATCGAAGATGCGCACCCCGTCATCGAGCTCGAGAACGGGCACGGTGCAGTCGGGATTGATGGCGCGGAACTCGGGCGTGAACTGTTCGCCCGCGCGCAAATTCACCTGCACGGTCGGCACCGCGATGCCCTTTTCGGCAAGGAAGATCCGCACACGCCGCGGGCTCGGTGCGGTCGCGCAATCGTAGAACTTCATCCTGCTCCCTGCCCAATCAGGCGCTTGGTCGAATTACGGCTTCGCCACGCGCCATTCGCCGTCCGTACCCTCGCCGAGCGCGTAGCCCGGCGCGAAGTCGAGGATGCTGCGATAGAGCGGCCGGCCTCCATATGCCCATTGGCGGGTGCCGCTCTCGCGCACGATGATCGTGAACTCGCCTTGAGGCCGGGCCGCATCGCCCGCTTCCGCCGGCGGCCAAAGGACCGTACAGGCTGGCGTGCATTGCGACTTGCTGGGCAGATCCTCGTCGTGGAAATACAGCGTGCGGCCCTTGCCGTCGACGAGGACGGTGCCGTGCTTGGTGGCGCCCGTCGCCCCGAGGCGGTCATCGACGTTGGTGCACGCCGCAAGCAGCGCCGCACACGCCGCGCCTGTGATCCAGCCCGCCGCGCACCACGATCCGCGCACCACGCCTTCCCCCACCCGACGATCGGGCGGCCGATGTTCCGCGGCCGCCCGAAGCGTTCGGACGCGACAGGTTAGCTCTGGCCGCCGAGCCCCATCAATTTCCGCAGCTTCTCGACGGTGGAGTCCGGCAGCGCCATCATCCCTTCGACGAATTCTTGGATCGCCGCGCCCTTCACCGGATCGACGTCGAATTGCTGCCGCTTCGCGTCGGCGACGAACGCCGGATCCTGCAAGGTTCGCATGTAGGCCCGTTCGAGAGCCGCCAGGCGGTCGGCCGGATCCCCGGGCGGTGCCACGAAGGCGCGGTCGGCGATGCCCGACTGCACGATGCGGAACATCGCCCGCTGGTCGTCGTTCTCGGCGACCTCGCTCAAGAGTGGAATGTTCTTCAGGTCATGAGCCCGCTCGTTGCCCAGTTGGACGAGGTGAAGGAGCTTACCCTCGCGAATCCATTCGGGTTTCGCCATCTTCCAGCCTTCCCACTGGCCGGTCCAGCCGTGGATCTCGCGCTTCTCGATGGCAAGACGGATCGGCGCTCCGCCCGTGTATCCCGAGATGATTTTGAACTTCGTGCCGAGCGTGTTGTTGATCAGAGTCGGGATCAAGTAGGTATTCGAGTTCTTGCCGATCGCGCCAAGGATCACTTCCTTCTGCTTCGCCTCCGCGAGCGTCTTGATGGGCGCAGGTTCAAGAAGCGTAAGCACGTTGACGGCGTCTCCCCAGCCGCCCAGCCAGCGCAGCTTGGCCGGATCGTATTTTGGGTTGCCCATCTTGAGCACCACGCGGATCGCGACGCCGGCGTTCGGCGTGATGACGTAGGTGCCGTCCTTGGGCGCCACGTTGTAGATGTAGTCGACGGCGCGAGCGCCCCCCGCACCTTCCATGTGCTGGACGATGATGTTGGCCTTGCCCGGCATGTGCTTTTCCATGTGGCGGGCGAGGACCTGCGCGAACGTCGAGTAGATGCCGCCGGGCGCCACCCCGACATACATGTTGACCGCCTTGCCCTTGTAGAAGTCGTCGGCGGAATCCGCCCGCGGCGTCGCCGCGGGCCACGCGACCGCCACGGCTGCTGCCAAAGAGGCGAGCGTGATCGTGCGTAGCGAGATCATGTGCCTTCTCCCAATGTGAAGCCTTTCTGGACTACCGGTACTACGCGCTACGTATCGGGGATGGTGACCCACCCGCCCTCGACATGCAACCCTCGGCGCAACGCCGCGCCGCACGCCTCAGGCGCGCGCCATGCGGGCTTGCCGCCGGGCCGAGGAGATCTCGAACGCGACGAGCCCGACGCCGAGCGCGAATCCCGCCGCGTCGCTCCAAATCGCGCCGGGGAAGGCCTTCGCCGGGATCATCATCGCGATGCCGGCCGCGCAGAACGCGATCCGCGTCGGCAGGCCGATGAACCGCGTCATGTAGCCGGCAATGCCGACCGAGACGAGATAGACGCCGACGACGGCGGTCGCGACCGCGAGCATGATCGACATCGGTTCGCCTTGGAGCAAGAGGTTGGGCGAGGAGACGAACAGAAACGGTACGATATAGGCGGACCAGCCGAACTTCATGCCGGCGAATCCGGTCTTCATCGAATCCGCCTTCGCGATCGAGGCTCCGGCGTAGGCGGCGACCGCGACCGGCGGCGTCGTCATCGACATCATGCCGAAATACATCACGAACAGGTGCGCGGCGATGACCGGCACGCCGACTTCGACCAGCGCCGGCGCGACCAATGCCGCAAGCAGGACGTACACCCCAACCGTCGGCATGCCCATGCCGAGGACGATCGAGATCAACGCGGCAAGGACGAGCAGCAGCGCGAGGTCGCCCGCGCCGAACCGGACCAACGCCACGGTCAGCGCGAAGCCGAGGCCCGTGACGTTGAGCACGCCGATGATGAACCCCGCCGCCGCGGCGATCATCAGGATCTCGAGCGAACTGCGGCCGGTGTCCGCGAAGGCGCCGAGGACCTTGCGCCACCCCATGCGCTCGCCCGCGTAGCCGCCGATCGCGCCGCACGCGACCACGGAAATCGCGGCGTACAGCGCGGCCGTCTCCGGCGACAAGTTGAAGGTGAACAACCCGACGATGATGATGGCGAACGGGACCGGGAAGAACCATCCCTGCCGGAGCACCCGCGCGACCGGCGGGATTTTTGAGCGGTCCACCGCGGCAATTCCGCTCTTCGCCGCCTCGAGGTCGGCCTGGATGAACAGGGCGACGTAATAGAGAACCGCCGGCACCGTCGCCGCGATCACGATGTCGCCGTAGGGAACCCCGATCAGCTCCGCCATGATGAAGGCGGCCGCCCCCATCACCGGCGGCATGAGCTGGCCGCCGGTCGAGGCCACTGCCTCAATCGCGCCGGCGTGGTGCGCCTGGTAGCCCGAGGCCTTCATCAGCGGAATCGTGATCACGCCGGTTGCGACCACGTTCGAAACCGCGTTGCCAGAGATCGTACCGAACAGCGACGAGGCGACGATCGCGATCTTCGCGGATCCGCCGCGGTAGCCGCCCAAGAGCGCGATCGAGAGGTGCGTGAAGAATCCCGTGCCGCCCGAGCGCGACAGCACGGCGCCGAAGAACAGGAAGGCGACGACCACCGTGCACGCCACGCCGAACACCGAGCCGAACACGCCGTTGGTGTCGAGCGCGAGGTAGAGAAGGAGCCCGTCCCACCGCACCGAGCGGCCCTGCAGTTGGCCGGGCACCAGATCGCCGAACAAGCCGTACAGGAGGAAGACCGCGAGGATGACGACGAGCACCATGCCGGCGACGCGCCGCAACCCCTCGACGACGAGCACGAGCAAGATCGCGCCGACGACGGTCCCGTGAGTCGGACGAAACGCGATCGAATCCGCGAGCGCCCGGTAATCGAACCCGACATACATGGCCGTTGCGAACCCGATCGCGGCTGCGAGCAGGTCGTACCAGGGCGCGGTCCCACGCGCGCCCTTTCGCGCGCGCACCGACAGGAACAGGAGCGCGAGCGCGATGGCGAGCACGAAGGCGTTGAACTGCTCGTTGATCAGGAGGAAACCCGCCTCGCGGTAGGCGTCGGCCGCCCAGCCGAGCGCCACGAGGGTGAGCGTGCCGGCGAGCGCGGCCGAAAGCCGGCGCGCCCAACGCGGCGGCGCGTCGGGCGCCGCCGCGCGCGTCACGACGACTTGGCCGGCCAGATGCCTTTCTCGCGGTACAGCTTGATCGCGCCGGGATGGAACGGCACGCCGCGGTCGCGTGACAGCCCCTCCTTCCTGTAGCCGGACCAGGTCTTCGCGATTCCCGCCAGCTTGTCCTGCTTCTCGTAGAGTATCTTCGCCACCTTGTACGCGGCATCGTCGGAAAGCTGCACGCCGGTGACCACCAGATAGTCCTCGAAGATCATGCGCGTCGGGCCGATGATGCCGGCGAGATGCGGCGCCGGCTGCTGGATGTCGATGTAGGCGGTCGGGACCACCTTCTTGAGCCGCGCCACGGCCTCGGGGCCGGCCGGCGCATTGAGAAACCGCAACCCGCCGATCTTCGCATTCACCTCGGCGATCTTGCCGGCGCCGATCGCGAACAGCGAGGCCTCGATGCGGCCCTGCGCGAAATCGTCCGCGCCGCGCACGACGTGCGGCACCTGGACGCCGTCGAAGTCGGACTCGCTCACCCCCTCGGCCGCGAGCGAGCTGAGATAAACTTGGCGCTGCGCCGTGTTGGTGGTGAACCCGGCGGCGATCTTCTTGCCCTTGAGATCGGCGAGCATCTTGTAGGGCGCGTCCTTCCTCACGTACCAGCCGATCACGAACGGAAACACCGCGCCGATCGCGCGCAGTCCGGTGTTGGGCTTGCCCTCGTACTGGCTCTTGCCCTGATAGGCGAACAGCGCGTCGGTCGCGGCCGGCACCGCCATCTCGAGATCCTTCGCGTGAATCAGCGGCAGGAACTGCTGGCCGCCGCCGTAGGGCACGACGCGCACCTGGATGCCGGTCTCGTCCGAGATCACCTTGCCGAGCGCCGAGCCGACGGAATGGTTGAGGCTGCCGGTCTGGCTCGTGCCGATTCCGATGGTTTGTGCGTCCGCCGCTCCGGCAAAACCGAGCGACGCGACGAGCGCAATGAGCCATTTTCCGAGTTTCATTGTTTGTCCTCCCGCTTGAAGCCTCCGCGAAGTTTCGCCCCGGCCGTCCAAAATGTCCATCGCAGCCGCCTCGTTTACGCCGCAATTCTGGGAGTAAAGACAGGAATCCCCGTGCGAATCGGCGGCCCGGGGTAACGCCGCCGTGTTATCCTGCGGTGGCGGATTCTTGCGACGTGGCGGAATTCCGGCGATGGAGGTCCCAATGTACCGCAAGGCACTGGCAATAGGATTGGCCGCTCTCGCGCTCGCCGGGTGCGGCGACACCAAGGAAGACCGCGCCATCACCGGCGGCGGCATCGGCGCCGCGGCAGGCGCCGTCGTCGGCGCGGTGACCGGCTTGAGCGTGCTACAAGGCGCGCTGATCGGCGCCGGCGCGGGCGCGCTGACGGGCGCCCTTACGGACAAGAGCCAGGTCAACATCGGCGACCCAATCTACCGGCAGCAAGCGAGCGCCTCCCAAGGGGGCGCTGCCGCTCCCGCATCGGCCCAAAGCGACGTGCGCTCGATCCAGCAGGGCCTCGCGCGGCTTGGCTATGATCCGGGCCCGACCGACGGCGTCATGGGGCCGCGCACGCGCGAGGCGGTGCGGCGCTACCAGGCCGACCGAAAGCTGTTGGTGGATGGCAACCCGTCGCCCGAGCTCGCCCAGCATCTTTCGGACGAGGTCCAGCGGCTCGACCAGGACGCGCGCTCGAACCGCTAAGCGCGGCGTCAGGCGCCAAACCCGAACAGGCGCGCAGGATTATCGACAAGCACCTTCCGGCGCAGCGTCTCGTCGGGCAGCAGCTTGGGCAGGAAGTCGATCAGGTCGCCGTCGTTGGTTATCGCATTCGGCTTGAAGATATTGCCGTGCGGCCAATCGGTGCCCCAGATCAGCCGGTCGGGCGCGACCTGGGCGAGCGCCTCGACGAAGGGCACGACGTCGTCCATCGGATAACCGCGCGACTTCTGGCGGTCGGCGCCGCTTACCTTCACCCAGATGTCGCCGGTTTTGGCGAGATCGAGCAGCGCCCGGAACGGCTTCTGGCCGAGCCCATCCTCGAACGGGATGCGCCCGATATGATCGATGATGGTCGGCAAGCGCAGCTTCGCGGCCCAGGCGCCGTGTTCGACCACCTCGTTCGGCATCATGTGGAAGCACATGCACCAGCCGAGCCCGCGGACGCGGTCGGCGATGCGCTCGAACAGCGCGAGATCGACGGCGCCGCCGCTCTCCTCGATCAGGTTGAAACGCACGCCGCGCACGCCGCCCTGGCGCAGCCGCTCGAGGTCTTGGCCAGAGAAGCTGTTGTC
>DASWLB010000461.1:0-1897 GCA_036396315.1 Alphaproteobacteria bacterium | reverse complement strand
ATGTTTTCCGCGCGCATCATCGCCGGCGCGCTCGTCGCCGCCGCGGCCGCGCTCGGCGCCGCGTCCGGCGCCGCCGCGCAGACGGCCTCGCCCGCCGCCGACCCGACGGTCGCGGTCGTCAACGGCGAGAAGATCGTCCGTTCCGACGTGATGACGATCTACGAAGGGCTGCCGGAGCAGTTCCGCCAGATTCCCATGGCCACCCTGTTCGACCAGATCCTGCAGCGCCTGATCGACCGCAAGCTCTTGGCCCAGGCGGCCGTCAAGGCGGGGTTCCCGGACCGGCCGGAAGTGCAGAGGCGGCTTGCCAACGACCGCGAGCAGATCCTGCAGGAGAGCTACCTCTACGCCCGCATCGAGGACGAGCTGACCGATGCGCGGCTCAAGACGGCCTACGACCGCAAGATGTCCGGCGCCGCCAAGGACGAGGAGGTGCGCGCGCGCCATATCCTGCTCAAGACCGAGGACGACGCGAAGGCGGTCATCGTCGAGGTCGAGAAGGGCGCCGATTTCACCGATCTCGCGCGCAAGCGCTCGACCGGGCCGACCTCGGCCAACGGCGGCGACCTCGGCTATTTCAAGCGCGACCAGATGGTCGGACCGTTCTCCGAGGTCGCCTTCGCCTTGAAGCCGGGCGAGGTGTCGAAGGCGCCGGTGCGCACCCAGTTCGGCTGGCACGTCATCAAGGTCGAGGACCGCCGCGCGGCCAAGCTGCCCTCTTTCGAGGAATCGAAGGAGGAGCTGAAGACCGAGGAGGCGCAAGCCGTGGTCAAGGAGATCATGGGCTCGATCCGCACCGGCGCGTCGATCACCCTCGTCGAGCCCGACGACACCCCGGTCGGGCCGGTCATCATCCGCCCCGCGCCGTAGGACCGCTCCTCATGGTTCGAGACGCGCGCTTCGCGCGCTCCTCACCATGAGGAAGAAAAATGAATCCTCATCCTGAGGGTGTTGTGGACAAAACGCTCCGCTGGAGCGTTTTGCCCACAGCACCGAAGCGGCCGTCTCGAAGGATGAGGGGCTAGCGCTCCACCACCACCCCGATATACGGCAGGCCGCGATAGGCGTGGGCGAGGTCGAGCCCGTAGCCGACGACGAAGCGGTCGGCGATCGTGAACCCGACATGGTCGGGCGCGAGCGCGACCGCGCGCTTGGCCGGCTTCTCGAGGAGGACGCAGCTCCGCACCTCGAGCGCGCCGCGGGACGCGAGCGTCTCGCGCGCGAACGCGAGCGTGCGGCCCGATTCGAAGATGTCGTCCACGAGCAGCACGCGGCGCCCCGCGACGGGCTCGGTGAGGTCGCGCGCGAACCGGACGTGCCCTGCGCTCTCGGTGCCCTCGCCGTAGCTCGCGAGCGTCATGAAATCGACCGTGGGCGCGAGCCCCGCGCGCACCAGCGCGCGGATCAGGTCGGCAGCGAACACGAAGCTGCCCTTCAGGATGACGACGACCATGAGGTCCGCGGGCAGCGCCGCCGCCACTTCGCGCGCGAGCGCATCGACCCGGGCGGCGATCTCCGCTTCCCCGATCAACACGTCGATGCGGCGTGTCAGGGCTCGTCCGCGAACAGGAAGGTGATGCGCTCCGCGCCGTCCGGCGGGTTGCGCAGCTCGGTGCGGAACCGGGCGGTCTCGCCCGGCAGCAGCTTCGGCTCGGTAACGGTGATGTCCCAGCGGTGCAGCACCCGCGATCCCGCCCCGATCAGGATGCCGCGGATCTTGGGCACGCCGCGCGCGCGTTTCGAGACGTTGGTGACTTCGCCCTTGACGACGAGCTTCTGCGCCTCGCCGTCGCGCTGGCGCTCCCAGGCGACGTTCTGGATCTTGAGCGCCTCGTTGACCGGCTCGAAGCCGTAGCCGATCGCATCGTACAGGCGCTGCGCCTCGGGCCAGGCGGCG
>DASWLB010000460.1:0-2767 GCA_036396315.1 Alphaproteobacteria bacterium | reverse complement strand
AGGCGCAATACCTCGAGGCTGCTCGCCTGGAACGTGCCGGTGACGCGGATCGCCGCGGGCTTGCCCCCTTGTCCCGACTCGAAGTGCCAGGACGCATCGCCGCGCGGCCGGGCGAGGCTGAGGCAGTTGTGAAAGGCGAGGTCGGGCGGCGCGACCGGGGCGGCCGTCGATTGCGCGTAGCTCGGCGCCGCCACGACGACAGCGGGCACCGTCGCGAGAACCAGCGCCTCGCCGGCCGGCTGATCGGAGCCGTCGGCATAGCGGACCGCGACGTCCACGGCGGCCTCGGACGCGACGTCGGCGCAATCGTCGAGCACGATTTCGATACCGAGCTTCGGCCACCGCCGCAGCAGATCGGCCAGCGCGGCGAGCGTTTCCGCGGCGGCGAATCCCGCCGGCAGCAGCAGACGCACCGTGCCGCGCGGTTCCTGGTCGAGCGCGCCGATCGCGGCTTCGGCCTCCTCGATCTCGGCGAGGATATGGGTGCAGCGTTCGTAGTATCCGGCGCCTTGCTCGGTCAGGCTCAAATGGCGCGTCGTACGGTGGAACAGGAGCACGTCGAGCCGGTCTTCGAGCTCGCCGATGTACTTGCTCACCACCGACTTCGACAGGTTGAGTTGGCGCGCCGCGCCGGTGAAGCTTTGCGCTTCGGCGACGCGAACGAACACCCGCATCTGGGTTACGAGATCCATCTCTTGACTCCCCGACCCGCAAGTCGACCGCACGCGTGTGCCGCAGTCGGTGCGTGCGGGCTAGCGGACCGGTCCGGATGTGAAGTTCGACAAGGTGGCGGCAGAATATTTTCGGCACGCGATTCCAGCAAGTGCCGCCCGTTCACGAAGCCGTGCGCAAAAAGGCCCAAGCGACCGTTTACCCGAAATTAACCATCATGAATCACCGTCGTTCGATTGGCGGACAACTGGGGTGGCGGTCATGGCGAACCAGGAGATTCTCAAGGCTCGGATAGGCGAGGCGGCGGACGCGCTCGTGCGCGATGAGGCCGAGCGCAAACGCAGCAATGCGACCCTCGACCGGACGCTCGCCCGCCTCGAGGAACGGTTCCATGAGCGCGCCACGGAGCTCGAACACCTGCGGGCGCGAATCGCCCCGCTCGACCGGGCGAACCGCGACGCCGCTTCCCTGATCGAGCGGCTCGTCGGTTTCACCGAGCGCTGCGCGGCGGAGAACGCCGATTCGACCGTGGCGGCGGCGCGCCGCATGGCGGCCGAGGTGTGGCCCGATCGGGTTCCGCCCGCGACCCTGCGCTACGAGGACGTGACCGAGGAGGAGCTCGCCGTTGAAGACGGGCAGGGACAGATTCCCGCTCCGGCGGAACCGGCGAGCGAAGGAGAGGGCGACGACGACATCCTCGCCCTCCTGCGTCGCGTGCGCGAGATCAAGGGTGATTCGCCGAAATCGGACCTGTGACCGGGACTGTCAACCGCGCCGCGGCGGCACGCCGGCGGTCGGCAACGGCAGCGAGACCGTCGGCTTCGGCGCGGGCGGCATCTCGAACGGCAGCTTCGGCTTCGCCGGGCCGCGTACGATGTCGAAGAAGAACACCTGGATCAGGCGCGCCGTTTCCATCGTGTCGCCGAAATTCTCGCAGTGCGAGTGCCACAGCCACGACCGGAACAGGATGCAGCGGTTGAACCGCATCGGCACGGTCATGGTGAGATCCCACTTGGCGCGATCGATTCCGTCGCCCTCGGCGAGCGCGACGCGCATCTCGTCGTAGTTGCGATAGCCGAACCGCTCGATCTCCTTCTGGTCGCGCGGCATCGCCTCGATGCCGAGTCGCTTGTGGCGCCAGAACGAGGTGCCGCCGCGGCCGAAGCATTGTTCGGGCAGGTTGAGGTACACGACGCCCGCCCAGTCGCGGTGTGGATCGATGTGGATGTCCTGGCGCGGCAGCTCGTGCGCGAAGGTGACGCGGAAATGCCCAACCGCGCTTCGTGGGCTCGGCGACAGCGGTTCGCCGACGATGCGCGACAGCGCATCGACGATGCCCTGGTTGATCAGCGCCTGCTTCGAATTGCGCCCGGGATAGTACGCCTTGCCGCCGTGGTCGGGATAATCGAGCGTCAGCGCCATCTTCCGGATTTCCATTGCGTCCGCATAGAAGTCGTCGAGGATGATGATGGACTGGTACATGGCGGGACGTTGCATGCTCCGTCGGTCGCGCGCCTCGCGAGTCTAACGGAACCGTCGCGGGCGATGAAGGGCCTGCGCCCCCGTCACGGCGCGAACCTCACCGATCCCGAATCCGTGACGTCATAGCCGCCGAGCTCGGCCGCGCGCGCAGCCAGGGCCGGGCCGCGGGCGAACGCGATGAGCTTCTGCAACGGCGGGCGGAAATAGTCGCGCTGGCGCATCACGAGGTCGAAGCGCTCCCACAGGATCGGCACGAATTCGAGCCCCGCCGCGGTCGCGACCGAGCGCGTCGCGATGCCGCAATCGGCGCGCCCGGCGCGGATCGCCTGCGCGATGTCGGGACCGGTCGGGCAGGGCGGGCTCACGCGTTCGAGCTGGTCGGGCCCGAGCCGCGCGCGATGGAGGAGGGCGAGGAGCAAAAGCTGCGCTCCGGCGCCTACGGGCCTGACGGCGATGCGCGCGCGCCGATGGGTGGCGTCGGCGATCGTCCGAATGCCGAGCGGATTGCCGACGCCGACGACGAACCCCTGCTCGCGCCGCGCGAAGGCGATCAGGATCGCATCGACCAGATTGGGTCGGGCGCGCATGGCGGCGATGTTGGCGTCGGCTTCGG
>DASWLB010000459.1:0-3051 GCA_036396315.1 Alphaproteobacteria bacterium | reverse complement strand
CTGCCGCTCGTCATCATCCTGTTCGGGCTGGGCGAGGGGTCGAAATACGCCATCATCGCCATCGCGGTGTTCTACCTCGTGCTGATCAACACGGTCTCGGGCGTGCGCCAGATCGAGCGCATCTACATCGACGTCGGACGCAACTATCACGCGAGCCGGATGATGATGTTCACCGACGTCGCCTTCCCCGGCGCGCTCGCGACCATCATGGCGGGCATGAAAATCAGCATGGGCGTGTCGCTGATCATCATCGTGACCGCCGAATCCCTCGCCGCGAAGAGCGGCATCGGCTACCTTATCTGGACGACTTGGCAGGTGTTCGAGGTCGAGAAGATGTATGTCGGGCTCCTGATGTCGGCCATCCTCGGGTTCGCCTTCGCCATGCTGCTCGATTGGCTCGAGCGCGTGCTGATCCCGTGGAAGCGCGCGTGAGGCCCGGCCAACCTAAGGGAGGAGACGCGATGATGAAGTATCTTGGACGCGCGGCCGCGCTCTGTCTCGCGGTGCTCGCGGGCGCCGCGAGCGCGCTGCCCGCTTCGGCGCAGCCGACGCCGGTCAAGGTCGGCGTGTTCGGCATCCTCGCCGAGGCCGGGCTCTATATCGCCCAGGAGAAGGGCTACTTCAACGCGGCCGGGCTCGAGGTCGAGTTCCTGCGCGGCATGGTCGGCCCGGACGCGTTCCCGGCGCTCGCCACCGGGCGGCTGGATGCGACCGGCGGCTCGTTCGGCCCGGGCAACGTGAACGCGGTCAAGCGCGGCATCCGGGTCAAGCTGGTGGCGGGGCTCTCGAGCTACCGGCCGGGCTGGGATTCGGGCTTCTTCCTGGTGCGCAAGGACCTGATCGACCAGGGCAAGGTGCGCGACTGGCGCGACCTCAAGGGCCTCACCCTCGCCGTCGCGGCCGGGCGGCCCAACCTCGGCGACTACATCACGATGCAGGTGCTCGCCAAGGGCGGCCTCGCCGATAGCGACGTGAAGATCGTCGAGATGCCGTTCACCAATATCGTTTCGGCGATCAAGACCGGAGGGATCGACGCGGCGCACACGGCGGAGCCGCAATCGACCATCGCGGTGGATGGCGGCTTCGGCGTGAAGTGGCGCGCGGCGAGCCAGTATCTGCCCGACGGCATGACGGTCGCGATCCTGCAGTTCGGGCCGAGCCTGACCGAGCAGCGCCCCGAGGTGGGCGAGCGCTTCGTCACCGCGTATCTGCGCGGCGCGCGCGACTACAACGAGGCGTTCAAGGCGGGCCGCGGCCGCGCCGAAATCGTGCAGATGCTCGTCAAGCACACGGTGGTCAAGAACCCGGCGATCTACGCCCGCATGGGCATGTCCTACATCGAGCCCAACGGGTCGCTCAGCATCAAGGAGCTGAACGACCAGGTCGCCTATTACGCGAAGCGGGGCGCGAGCGAGGGACTCGACGTCGAGACCATCACCGACCGCCGCTTCGTCAAAGCCGCGGTGGCGAAGCTCGGGGAATACAAGTAGGGGCCCGCCCCCCCTCCCCAACCCTCCCCCTCAAGGGGGGAGGGGGTATTGGTGCGCGTCCCCGCCCCCCTTGAGGGGGCGGGACAGGGTGAGGGGTGACTTGAGGAGAATCAGCCCCGCGCGGCCTTGCGGTCGGAGCAGCCGGATTCGCCGAGCTCCGCCTGGCGCCCGACGGTGAAGCGCACGCCGGCGACCACCTCGGCGCCGTAAAGACGGTTGAGCCCGGTCTTGAGCGATTCCTCGTAGCTCGCGAGGTCGCCCGCCGCGTCGGCGCGTCCCGCGCGCAGCCGGTCGTGCAGCATCTCGAGCATGAGGAGGTTCACCGAGTTGCGGATGTGCGGCAGCGTCTCGCACACCCGGGCGAGCCGGCTCGGGCCGCGCATCGTGAGGCTGGTCTGCACGACGACCGGGCTGATCCGCGAATCGTTGGTGTCGCGGCCGACGACGGCGACCAGCTCGATGCGCCGCTCGCTCCGGTCCGTCGCCCATTCGGACGCGGCGTCGAACGCGCCCATCACGGCATCGACCGCGCGCTCCGCCGTCTTGCCCTGGCCGTCGAGGCCGAGATATTGCATGACGCCGAGCGCGACGGCGCCGAGGAACAGGATCGGCAAGGCGAATCGCTTGAATCCGGACCGCATGGCAAGTCTGCGCTTGTGGGAATGCGCGGAGCCTAGCCGCTGCGGGTGAACGGTCGGTTAACCCGCCGATTACCTTGGTAAACGAAGCGCGATCACCAGACGCCGGCCGCCATGACGAGACCGGCGAGCGCGATCGCCGCCCCCGCGGGGCGCGCGAGCGGCCGGAGCGCCGCGAGCCGCACCGCGGCGATGCCGGAGAGGTGCAGCGCGAGCGTCGCCACCGCCATGCCGGCGATGAAGGCGAGCGCGCCGTCCGCCGGCGCCTTGGCGCCGTGGGCGAAACCATGCGCGAGCGCGGCGAGCGCGACGATCGCGGCGGTCGCCGGCACGGGCAGCAGCCTGGGAACGAAGAGCAGCGCGCCGAGGACGACGACCGAGAACGCGACCGCCAGCTCGGACGGCGCGGCGCCGGGCAACAGAATCGCGAAACCTGCGCCGGCCAGCAGGAAGCCGACGAACGCGGCCGGCAGGGTCCACGGGACGCGCTTCGCCCCGAGCCCCGCGATGACGCCGACCGCGACCATCGCCAAGAGATGGTCGAGCCCGCCGAACGGGTGCGCAAGCCCCGCCGCGAAGCCGGACATGCCGGGCGGGGTATGGGCGAGCGCCGGCCCAGCGGCCGACAGCGTGGTGATCGATGCGATCGCCGCGACGATGCGGATTCCCGTGTTCATTCGACTGTCATCCCTTCCTTCTTGGCCTTGGCGCGGGCGGCGTCGAGCCCGCCCGCCTCGACGATGAACGCGACGATGCGGTCGACCCCCTCGCCCGCCTTCAGGTTGGTGAACACGTAGGGCCGCGCGCCGCGCATGCGGATCGTATCACGCTCCATGACCGAAAGGTCGGCGCCGACGTGGGGCGCGAGATCGGTCTTGTTGATCACCAGCAGATCCGACCGCGTGATGCCGGGCCCGCCCTTC
>DASWLB010000458.1:0-7356 GCA_036396315.1 Alphaproteobacteria bacterium | reverse complement strand
CGGCGCGCGCGAGCAGCTCCTCGAGCGCATCGTCGGTGAGGCGCCGCAACACGAACACCTGGCAGCGCGACAGGAGCGCCGCGTTGATCTCGAAGGACGGGTTCTCGGTCGTCGCGCCGACGAGGATGACGGTGCCGTCCTCGACGTAGGGCAGGAACCCGTCCTGCTGGGCCCGGTTGAAGCGGTGTATCTCGTCGATGAACAGGAGCGTGCCTTCGCCCGCCTCGCGCCGCTGCGCCGCGCGCTCGAACACCTTGCGGAGCTCGGCGACGCCCGAGAACACGGCGGACAACGGTTCGAAGGCGAGACCGGTGCCCTCGGCGAGGAGGCGGGCGATGGTGGTCTTGCCGCTGCCCGGCGGCCCCCACAGGATCATCGAGGCGAGGCGATGCGAGGCGACCATGCGGCCGATCGGCCCGCCCGGGCCGAGCAGGTGATCCTGGCCCAGCACCTCGTCGAGCCGTTTCGGCCGGAGCCGGTCGGCGAGCGGGTGCGGCGCCTGCGCCTCGAACAGGGTGGGCGTTGCGCGCCGCGCCACGCCCTACCCCCCCACGACCACCGAGAGCGTGCGGCCGCCGCGACGGATCGCAAGCTCCCAGCGCTTCGCGTCGCCCGCGAGCGCCGACTTGAGATCGCCGATCGAATCGATGCGCGCGCCATTGACCTCGGCGACGAAATCGCCGCGGCGCAGCCCGAGCCGGGCGGCGGCGCTGTCGCGTGCGACCTCGACCACGACGACGCCGGTGCGCAGCGAATCGACCTGAATTTCCTCCGACAGCGCGGGTGACATGTTGGCGACGGTGGCGCCCGCCAGCGGATTGCGGCCGGCGAGCCGCGTGGCTTCGCGCGCGGGCGTCTCCGGCGCCGGCGCGAGTGCGAGGACGAGCTTCGCCTCCTTGCCGCCGCGCAGGATGGTGAACGTCGCCTGCTCGCCCACCGTCAGCGTGGCGACGCGGAAGCGCAGCTCCTGCACGTCGTTCACAGCCTCGCCGTCGATTTCGGTCACCACGTCGCCGACCCGAAGCCCGCCGCGCTCCGCCGGGCCGCCGGGATAGAGCCGGCTCACGATCACGCCGGTCGGCCGCTTCATGCCGAGAGAGCGCGCGATGTCGGCGTTCACCGTCTCGCCGGCGGCGCCGAGCCAGGCGCGCACCACGCGCCCGCCATGCGCTTCGCTCGCGATGACGGCCGTAACCATGTTGGACGGAATCGCGAAGCCGATGCCGATCGAACCGCCGCTGCGCGAATAGATCGCCGAATTGATGCCGACGAGCCGCCCGTCCATGGCGACGAGGGCGCCGCCGGAGTTGCCGGGGTTGATGGCGGCGTCGGTCTGGATGAAGAAGCTGTAGTCCGACACGCCCTCCGCCGTGCGGGCGAGCGCGGACACGATGCCGCCGGTCACGGTCTGGCCCACCCCGAACGGATTGCCGATCGCGAGAACGAGATCGCCGACCTCGAGGTCGTCGGAATCCTTGAGCTCGATCGTCGGCAGGTCCTCGCCGGCCGGGTCGATGCGCACGAGCGCGAGATCGGTGCGCTGGTCCGAGGTGACGATGCGCGCCGGGTATTCGCGCCGGTCGGCGAGCACCACCGTGATCTCGCTCGCGTTGGCGATCACGTGGTTGGCGGTGACGATCAGCCCGTCGGCGCGCACGAGGACGCCGGAGCCGAGCGAGTTCTCCACCCGCTCGCGTCTCAGCCCGCGCGGCGGGTTGTCGCCGAAGAAACGGCGGAACACCGGGTCCTCGAGAAGCGGCGAGGCGCGGCGCTGCACGATGCGCCGCGCATAGATGTTGACGACGGCGGGCGCGACCTTGCGCACCAGGGGCGCGAAGGACAGGTGCACCGCCTCGCGCGTTTCGGGAACGACCTTGTCCTCGGCGGCGGCAGGCGGCGCGAGCAGGATCGCCGCGGCGACGGCGCCCGCGAGCGCCGCGCCGAAGCCACTGAACCGACGTCCTGTCGGGAAACGACACTCTACCGCGAGCGACATTGCCACCGTGTCCGCTCCGGCCCGGCCCCGTCGGCTCGGGCCAACCCCATGATCCCACGGCCGAATTCGCGACCGGGCGACGTCGCCGGGCGGCGGCGCGCCGCTACTCCGCCGCCGCCTCGGCCTCGGTTTCGGGCGCCGGGCCCGAATCCTTGCCCTTCGCCTCGGGGTCGCGATCGACCAGCTCGATATAGGCCATCGGCGCGTCGTCGCCGTAGCGGAACCCGGCGCGGAGCACGCGGGTGTAGCCGCCCTTGCGCTCGGCGTAGCGCGGCGCGAGCGTGGCGAACAGCTTTTCGGCGAGCGCACGGTCGTGCAGCACGGACATCGCCTGGCGACGGGCGTGCAGGTTGTTGCGTTTGCCGAGCGTGATGAGCCGGTCGACGATCGGCCTGAGCTCCTTCGCCTTCGGCAAGGTCGTCTTGATCTGCTCGTGCTTGATCAGCGCCGCCGCCATGTTGCCGAACATGGCCTTGCGGTGGGCGCTGGTGCGGTTCAGCTTACGGCCGCTCATCCCGTGACGCATCGTTCTACTCCGTTCAACCGCCGTTCCGCGGGACCCGGGCCAGCCGTTCGATCGACGGCCGGTAGAGGCGGGTCTCAGACCCGCCCCTACAAGCGGGTCCGCGTGATCCGGCCGCCGTTCAATACGGCTCCTCGAGCTTCTTCGCCAGATCCTCGATGTTCTCGGGCGGCCAGTTCGGAATCTCCATGCCGAGATGGAGTCCCATGTGGGCCAGCACCTCCTTGATCTCGTTCAAGGACTTGCGGCCGAAGTTGGGCGTCCGCAGCATCTCCTGCTCGGTCTTCTGCACGAGATCGCCGATATAGATGATGTTGTCGTTCTTCAGGCAGTTGGCCGAACGCACGGACAGCTCGAGCTCGTCCACCTTGCGCAGGAGGTTCTTGTTGAAGGCGGGCTCGCTCGGCTCCGCCTCGAGACGGGCGATGGTCGGTTCTTCGAAATTGATGAACAGGTTGAGCTGGTCCTGAAGGATGCGGGCGGCCAGCGCGACCGCGTCCTCGGGCGTCACGGTGCCGTCGGTCTCGACCTCCATGGTCAGCTTGTCGTAGTCGGTGACCTGGCCGACGCGGGTGTTGTCGATGCGGTAGGATACCTTGCGCACCGGGCTGTACACCGCATCGACCGGGATGAGCCCGATCGGTGCGTCCTCCGCCCGGTTCTGCGTCGCCGCCACGTAGCCCTTGCCGTTGTTGACGGTCATCTCCATCGAGATCTTGGCGCCGTCGTCGAGCGTGCAGATCACGACGTCGGGGTCGATGATCTCGATGTCGTGACCGGTCTCGATCATGCCGGCCGTGATTTCGCCCGGGCCGGTTCCGTTCAGGGTCATGCGCTTCGGCCCGTCGCCGTGCATGCGCACCGCCATCGACTTGATGTTGAGGACGATGTCGGTCACGTCCTCGCGCACGCCGGGGATCGAGGAGAACTCGTGCAAGACCCCGTCGATCTGGACGGCGGTGACGGCCGAGCCCTGCAGCGACGAAAGGAGCACGCGCCTAAGCGCGTTGCCGAGGGTGAGCGCGAAGCCGCGTTCGAGCGGTTCGGCGATCAGCACCGACAAGCGCGACGGGTCGGTGCCGGGGGTGAAGGAAAGCTTGTTGGGTTTGATCAAGTCCTGCCAATTGCTTTGGATCGTCACGAGTGGAACCTCATGCTGTCATATTCATCGACCCGGCACGGGCAAGGACGCCGCCCTCGCGCCGGGGTGCGAAACGGAATTCGGTACGCTAAACCCTGCGGCGCTTGCGCGGGCGGCACCCGTTGTGCGGAATGGGCGTCACGTCGCGGATCGATGTGATGGTGAACCCGACCGCCTGCAGCGCGCGGAGCGCCGACTCGCGGCCCGATCCCGGACCCTTGACCTCGACTTCGAGCGTCTTCATCCCGTGCTCCATCGCCTTGCGTCCGGCGTCCTCTGCCGCGACCTGGGCCGCGTACGGGGTGGACTTGCGCGAACCCTTGAATCCGAGCGAGCCCGAGGTGGACCACGCGATGGTATTGCCCTGCGCGTCCGATATCGTGATCTTGGTGTTGTTGAACGTGGCGCTCACGTGCGCCACGCCCGAGGTGATGTTCTTACGCTCGCGGCGCTTCACGCGCGCCGGTGCCGCCGCCTTTGCCATGTGTCGTTCCCGCCTTCGACGCCGCTATTTCTTGCCCGCGCTGGACTTGCCCGCGATCGCGCGCGCGCGTCCCTTGCGGGTACGGGCGTTGGTGTGGGTGCGCTGGCCGCGCACCGGCATCGAGCGCCGGTGCCGGAGCCCGCGATAGCAGCCGAGGTCCATCAGCCGCTTGATGTTCATGGCGACGATGCGCCGAAGGTCGCCCTCGACCTCGTAGTCGCGGTCGATCACCTCGCGGATGCGCAGCAGCTCGTCGTCGCCAAGCTCGTTGACGCGCCGGTCGGTCGGCACGCTCGCCTTGGTGCAGATTTCCTTCGCCCGGGTGCGGCCGATGCCGAAGATGTAGGTCAACGCGATGCCCACCTGCTTGCCGGTGGGAAGGTTCACGCCTGCGATGCGCGCCAATTCGCCTGCTCCTCGCTAGATGCCGAACTCTGGATGGTTCGCGCCAACGCGAATGCGCCGCCCGGGGACGCTCCAGCCACGCTTCCCCGACGGGACCGCGGCATTATAGAAATAAATCGCCATCCGTCAACACGTTAAGCCGGCTTTTTAGGCCGCCTCCAGAATCGATTCCATCTGCCGCGTAACGGCGTCGATCGGCGCCATGCCGTCGATGGACCGCAGCACGCCCCGGCGCGCGTAGTACGGCAGCAGCGGCGCCGTCTGGCCGTGGTAGGCCTCGAGCCGCCTGGTCACGGTCTCCGCCTTGTCGTCGGGCCGGCGCACGAAGTCGCGCGAGCCGCACACGTCGCACACCCCGTCCACCTTGGGCCGCTTCGTCTCGTCGTGATAGACCGCGCCGCACTTGGCGCAGCTGAACCGGCCGGTGATGCGCCGCGTGAGCGCGGCGTCGTCCACCTGCATCTCGATCACGGCGTCGAGCTTCAAACCCTTCGCCTCCAGCATCCGGTCCAGCGCCTCGGCCTGGCCGAGAGTGCGCGGGAACCCGTCGAGGATGAACCCGTTGGCGCAATCCGTCGCCTCGATCCGGTCGGCGATCATGCGGACCATGACGTCGTCGGGCACGAGCCGGCCCGCTTCCATGATCGCCTTCGCCTCGCGCCCGATCTCGCTGCCCGAGGCGACGGCGGCGCGCAGCATGTCGCCGGTCGACAGCTGCACGATGCCGAAGCGGGCCTGCAGCCGTTGCGCCTGGGTGCCCTTGCCCGCCCCGGGCGGGCCGAGAAGGATCAGGTTCATCCCCGGCGGCCCTTGAGCCGCGACTTGCGGATCAACCCCTCGTACTGGTGGGCGATCAGATGCGATTGGACCTGCGCCATCGTGTCCATGGTCACGGTGACGACGATCAGGAGGCTGGTGCCGCCGAAATAGAACGGCACGGCGTACTGGGTGATCAGGATCTCGGGCAGGATGCAGACCGCGACCAGGTAGAGCGCGCCGATGGCGGTGAGGCGGGTCAGCACGTAGTCGAGATATTCCGCCGTGTTCTTGCCCGGCCGGATGCCCGGCACGAAGCCGCCGTACTTCTTCAGGTTGTCGGCCGTGTCCACCGGGTTGAACACGACCGCCGTATAGAAGAAGGCGAAGAAGGCGATCAACGCCGAATAGGTGATGAGGTAGAACGGGCTGCCGCGCCCGAGGAGGGCGACGGCGTCGCTCAGCCAGTCGGGCCCCTGGGACGCCGAGAAGCCGGCGACGGTGATCGGCAGGAGGAGGAGCGAGCTTGCGAAGATCGGCGGGATGACGCCCGAGGTGTTGAGCTTGAGCGGCAGGTGCGAGCTTTCCCCGCCGTACATCTTGTTGCCGACCTGACGTTTCGGGTACTGCACCACGATGCGGCGCTGGGCGCGCTCGATGAACACGATGAAGGTGATGACCGCGACGGCGACCACGAGGAGCGCGAGGATGAACGCGGCCGACAAGGCGCCGGTGCGGCCAAGTTCGAGGGTGCCGGCGAGCGCCGAGGGCAGCTCCGCGACGATGCCCGAGAAGATGATGAGCGAGATGCCGTTGCCGACCCCGCGCGCCGTGATCTGCTCGCCGAGCCACATCAGGAAGATCGTGCCGCCCACCAGCGTGATGACGGTGGTCAGCCGGAAGAACATGCCCGGATCCATGACCGCCGTTCCGCGCGACCCGGTCATGCCCTCGAGTCCGACGGCGATGCCGTAGGCCTGGACGGCGGCGAGGATCACCGTGCCGTAGCGCGTATACTGGGTGATTTTCTTGCGCCCCGCCTCGCCCTCCTTCTTGAGCTGCTCGAAGTGCGGCGACACCGCCGTCAGGAGCTGCATGATGATGGCGGCGGAGATGTAGGGCATGATGTTGAGGGCGAAGATCGTCATGCGCCCGAACGCGCCGCCGGCGAACATGTCGAACATGCCGAGGATGCCGCCGGCCTGCTGGCGGAAGAGGTCCTGCAGGATGGCGGGGTCGATGCCGGGCAGCGGGATGTAGGTGCCGAGGCGATAGATCACCAGCGCGCCGAGCGTGAACCAGATTCGCTTCTTGAGCTCGGTCGCCTTGGCGAAATGCGCGAGGTTGATGTGCGAGGCGAGCTGTTCGGCGGCGGATGCCATGCCGGTCTCCGGATACCAGGTCCTACGCGGCTGCCGCGGCGGCCGGCAGCTTGACCGTCCCGCCCGCCTTCTCGACCGCGGCGATGGCCGCCTTGGAGGCGCCCGCCGCTTCTATGGTGATTTTGGTCTTGATCTCGCCCTTTGCAAGGAGGCGGAGCCCGTCGCGCGGGTGGCCGATGACGCCGGCTTCGCTCAGGCCCGCCGCCGTCAGGGTGGCGGATGGATCGATCCGCTTGGCGTCGATCGCGGCCTGCAGCCGGCCGAGATTGACGATCGCGTAGGACTTGCGGAACACGTTGTGGAAGCCGCGCTTGGGCAGGCGCCGCTCGAGCGGCATCTGGCCGCCCTGATAGGTGCCGATCGACACGCCGGTGCGGGCCTTCTGGCCCTTCTCGCCGCGGCCCGCCGTCTTGCCGAGGCCCGAGGATTCGCCCCTTCCCAGCCGCTTGCGCCGGTGCCTGGCTCCGGGGTTGTCCCGCAACTCGTTCAAACGCATGGCGAATTCGCTCCCGAGCTGGGCCGCCTTAATCGGCGGGCTCGACCTTCACGAGGTGGTGCACCTTGGCGATCATGCCGCGCACGGCCGGCGTGTCGTCGACGACGCGCGTCCGGCGCAGCTTGTTGAGCCCGAGCCCGATCAGCGTCTGGCGCTGGATCGCCGGCCGGCCG
>DASWLB010000457.1:0-4119 GCA_036396315.1 Alphaproteobacteria bacterium | reverse complement strand
GGCCGGCCGCGACCGATTTCGCGTCGATCGCGACCACGATGCATTGCGCGCCGAACTTGGCCGAGGCCTCGCCGACGAGCTCCGGGCGGGCGACCGCCGCCGTGTTGATCGACACCTTGTCCGCGCCAGCGAGCAGGAGCTTTCGGATGTCGTCGGTCGAGCGCACCCCGCCGCCCACGGTGAGCGGCATGAAGCATTGCGCCGCGGTGCGCGCGACCACGTCGTACAAGGTGTCGCGCCGTTCGTGCGAGGCGGTGATGTCGAGGAAGCACAGCTCGTCGGCACCCGCCGCGTCGTAGATGCGCGACTGCTCGACGGGATCGCCCGCGTCCTTCAAGTCGGCGAAGTTGACGCCCTTGACGGTGCGGCCGTCCTTCACGTCGAGGCAGGGGATGATGCGGACCTTGAGCATCGCCCTATCCGCGCGCGATGCGGAGCGCATCGGCCGGCGCGATCCGCCCGTCATAGAGCGCGCGGCCGCAGATCACGCCGGCGATACCCGCGTCCTCGTGCGACTTGAGCTCGCTGAGATCGGCGAGCGAGGACACCCCGCCCGAGGCGATCACGGGGGTGGTCAGCGCGAAGGCGAGGTCGACCGTCGCCTCGACGTTGACGCCGGTCATCGCGCCGTCGCGCCCGATATCGGTGTAGATGATGGCGGCGACGCCCGCGTCCTCGAAGCGGAGCGCCACGTCGAGCGCCTTGGCTTCCGAAGTGCGCGTCCAGCCGGCGACGGCGACGCGCCCGCCGCGCGCGTCGATCCCGACCGCGATCCGGCCGGGGAAGCGCTTGCATGCGTCCTTGACGAGATCGGGATCTTCGAGCGCGAGCGTGCCGAGGATCACCCGCGCCACTCCGGCCGCGAGCCAGCGTTCGACCGTCGCCATGTCGCGGATGCCGCCGCCAAGCTGGGTCGGGATCTTGATGGCGCCGAGGATCGCCGTGACCGCCGATTCGTTCACCGGCCTTCCGGCGACCGCACCGTTGAGGTCGACCAGGTGGAGCCAGTGGAAGCCCGCCGCCTCGAATTCGCGCGCCTGGGCGGCCGGGTCGGTGTTGAACACCGTGGCGCGGCCCATCTCGCCGCGGATCAGCCGCACGCAGACCCCGTCCTTCAGGTCGATCGCGGGAAAGACGATCACGCCTTAGCCCCGCTGGCGCGCGCGGGCCGGCTGTCCTGGCGCCCCGGCAGGCGCAGCCGCTTCGAGTAGTAGTGGCCGGCGATCATCCGGCGGTCGACCATGGCGTAATTCGGGTTGGTGCCCCAACGCACGAACCCGAGCGATTCGTAGAGCTGGATCGCCGCGGTGAGCGTCTCGCGCAAATCGAGTCCGAGATAGTGGAACCCGTCGGCGCGGGCCGCGTCCTCGACCGCGACGGTGAGCGCCCGGGCGAGCCCGTGGCCGCGCGCCCACGGCGCGACGAAGTTGGTGGTGAGGGTCGCCGCGAAGGCCTGCGCCTCGTTATTGCGGGGCGGGCGCACCAGCTGGGCCGAGCCCGCGATGGTGCCGTCGAGCCGGCCGACGAACAGGGTGCGCTCGGGCACGAGCAGCACGCCCTTCCAATAGCGCTCGAGCACACCGCGCGGCGGCGGGTTGATCCAGCCGAACCCGCCGCCCGCGAGGATCGCGGTTTCCGTGGCGTCGCACAGATCGCCGAGGTCGCTGCCCTCGAACCGTTCGATGCGCTCGACCGAGACGTTCGCCATCTGTCTGTCAGGGACGCCAGGCGAGGAAGTTGCGGATGAGCGCGAGCCCCGCCGCCTGGCTTTTCTCCGGGTGGAACTGGGTGCCTACCATATTGTCGCGCGCGACCACCGCGGCAACCGGGCCGCCGTAATCGACCCGCGCCTTGACCACGGACGCGTCGGTGCATTCGATCGCGTAGGAGTGCACGAAATAGGCGTGCGTGCCGGGTGCGAGCCCCGCCATCACCGGGTGCCCGCCGCCGACGATCTCGAGCTCGTTCCAGCCCATGTGCGGGATGCGGAGCGCGGGGTCCGCCGGCGCGAGCGGGCGCACCTCGCCCGCGATCCAGCCGAGCCCGCGGTGCACCCCGTGCTCCAGGCTGCGCTCCGCCATGAGCTGCATGCCGACGCAGATGCCGAGGAACGGCTTGCCGCCCGCGACGACGTTCCGCTCCAGCGCCTCGCGCATGCCGGGAAGCGCGTCGAGCCCCGCCATGCAATCGGCGAACGCGCCGACGCCGGGCAGCACGATATGGCTCGCCCGGTCGAGCGCCGCCGCCGCCGCCGTGACCGCGATGCCGTCGGATTCGCCCGCGTCGCGCGCCGCGCGCTCGAACGCCTTGCCGGCGGAGCGCAGATTGCCCGACCCGTAATCGATGATGGCGACGCGCGCCATGGCGGCCCCCGCTAGGCGGAGCCGGCCGCGCCGCCGGGGATGCGGGCGTCGAATGCGGCGCCGAACCCGGCCGGCGCGAGATCGTCCGCGGGCGGGTTGAGGTCGAACCAGCGCCGGAGCGCGGCCTCGGCGCCGGCGGCGGCGGCGATGCCCGCCGCGACGAAGCCGCGGCGGCGGAGAGCGGCGCGGCGGCAATCGTTGGCGACGTAGCCGATGGCGGCGGCGACGCCGAGCCCGAGCGCGAAGTCGGTCACCGGGTCGAGCCCGAGGAACAGGGCCGCCGCCTCCGCCGCGACGACGGCGAGCAAGAATCCGATCGCCGTGAACCACATCCGGTGGCCGAGCGCCCACAGCACCGAGAAGAAAAAGGCCGGCCAGCAGAACCCTTCCTTCACCAGCACGGCGTCGCGGTCGGGCTCGGCGGAGAGCGGACGTGTGTGGACGGTATAGACGCGCATGGCGTTGGCAAGCGGCGGAGGGTCCGGCCCCTCAGCCGCCGAGCGTTCCCTTGGTCGAGGGCACCGTGCCGGCCGCGCGCGGGTCGATCTCGACCGCGTCCTTGAGCGCGCGCGCGAGCCCCTTGAAGCAGGATTCGACGATGTGGTGGCTGTTCTCGCCGTACAGGTTCTCGACGTGCAAGGTCACGCCCGCCGATTGGGCGAAGGCCTTGAACCATTCCTTGAACAGCTCGGTGTCCATCTCGCCCAGCGCCGGGCGCGGGATGGCGACGTTCCACACGAGGTAGGGCCGGTTCGACACGTCGATCGCGACCCGCGTCAGGGTCTCGTCCATCGGGATGAGGGCGGAGGCGTAGCGCCTGATGCCGCGCCGGTCGCCGAGCGCCTTGGCGATGGCCTGGCCGATGACGATGCCGGTGTCCTCGGTCGTGTGGTGGAAATCGATATGCAGGTCGCCCTTGGCGCGCACCGTGAGATCGAGGAGCCCGTGGCGCGACAGCTGCTGCAGCATGTGGTCGAGGAAGCCGATCCCGGTCGCCACATCGGAGCGCCCGGCGCCGTCCAGGTTGACGGTGACCTCGATGTCGGTCTCGGTGGTCTTGCGCGCGACGGTCGCTTCGCGCATCGCATGCTCCCATCGGGCGGCCGGCCCGCGCGGAACGGGCGTTGTATCAGGCCTGATGGCCGGGTGCCAGCGTATCGCGCCCCTTGACCCGGCGCGAATCGTTAACGGAAATCCGCTTGCCTCGCCCGTCGGGCAATGGTTGCATCCGGCGCCGATTGCCGCTGCAAACCCTAGGGAAACGGCGCTTATGGCCGTCCGCTACGACGACCGCGAGGTGATCTACGCGCGCGGCGACCGCGCCGACGCCGCCTACCGGATCGAGAGCGGCAAGGTGCGCCTCTCGCGCGAGGGCGCGATGCGCAACCGGCGCGCCACGGCGCTCGGACCCGGCGAGATCTTCGGCGACGCCGAGCTTCTCTCCGGCGCGCGCCGCGCCGAGACGGCGGAGGCCGAGGGCGCGGTGACGCTTACCGCGGCCGGGCTCGAGGATGTGCTGGCCGCGCTCGCCGCCGACTCCGAGGCGGCGGGCGCGATGCTGGCGCGCGCCTTCGACCGGCTGGCCGCGGTCGCGCCGGCCCCGCCCGAGCCCCCTGCCCCGCCGCGCGGCATCGTGCAGTTCGCCTCGCTCCGCCTGCTGGCCGCGACGCCCGAAATGACGGCGCTGATCGGCGCCGACGGGGCGCGCATCGCCAACCTGCCGTTCCGCGTCGGGCGGCACGCCGACGGCGCGCCG
>DASWLB010000456.1:0-1825 GCA_036396315.1 Alphaproteobacteria bacterium | reverse complement strand
ACACGGCGCCGAACGCCTCGCCCCTGCGGTAGCCGAGATTGACCAGGGCGGAGACCGCGTCGGTCGCGGCGCCCTTGGGCTCGGCGGCGGCGAAGGCGGGCCGCGCGATGCGCGCCTCGCCGACCTTGTCCTTCAACTCGGTGATGATGCGGGCGGCGAGCTTGGGCCCGACGCCGGGGGCGCGGGTGAGCGTGGCGCGATCCTCGGCGAGGATCGCGTCGGCGATCGCGTCCGGCGCGCCGACCGAGAGGACCGCGAGCGCGCCGCGCACGCCGACGCCCTGCACCGTCGTAAGCAGCCGGAACCAGTCGCGCTCGAGCGCGTCGGCGAAGCCGTAGAGGTGGATATGGTCCTCGCGCACATGGGTCTCGACGAACAGGGTCGCCGGGCGGTCGCGTCCGGGCAGCGCGCGCAAGGTGCGTGCCGAACAGAACAGCTGGTAGCCGACGCCGCCGACGTCGATCACCGCCCAGTCCTCGCCGGCCGAATCGACGATGCCGGTGAGCTTCGCGATCACGCGGCGCTCCTTGCCCGGGCGAGCGCGCGGCGCGCGCCGGCATGATGGGCGTGGCAGATGGCGACGGCGAGCGCGTCGGCGGCATCGCCGGAAAGCGCGCCGGCGCCGGGCAACAACGTGCGCACCATCATGGCGACCTGGCGCTTCTCGGCATGGCCGACGCCGACCACCGTCTTCTTCACCGTGTTGGCCGGATATTCGGCGACGGCGAGGCCGGCAAGCGCGGGAGCGAGCAGCACGACGCCGCGCGCCTGACCGAGCTTCAAGGCCGAAGCCGGGTTGCGGTTGACGAAGGTCTCCTCGATCGCGGCCTCGTCGGGCGCGTAGTCCGCGACCACGCGCGCGAGCCCCACGTGCAGCGCGGCGAGCCGCGCGCCGAGCGCGGCGTCCGCGGCGGGCCGCACCACCCCGTGCGCGACGTGGCGCAGCAAGGTACCCTCGGCGTCGACGACGCCCCAGCCGGTCGCGGTCAGCCCCGGGTCGAGCCCCAGAAACCGCATGCGCGCTCTCCCCTCCGCCCCGCCGGCGCCTAAGCGCTCAGCTTGGCCATCAGCGCATCGTCCATCTCGTAATTGGCGAACACCGACTGGACGTCGTCGTTGTCCTCCAGCACCTCGAACAAATGCAGCAAAGTCTCCGCGTGGTCGGCGCCGACGCCGACCGTGGTCTGCGGCTTCCAGACGAGCGCGGCGCGCTCGGGCGCGCCGAACTTCACTTCGAGCGCCTCGCGGACCGCGTTGAACCGGTCGGGCGCGCACGTCACCTCGTGGCCGTCCGGACCCGAACTCACGTCGTCCGCGCCGGCCTCGAGCGCCGCCGCGAACATGGCGTCCGCGATGGCCGCCTTCGCCGGATAGGCGATCTGGCCGACGCGCTGGAACATGAAAGCGACGCTGCCGGTCTCGCCCAAGACGCCGCCGTGCTTGTCGAACGCCGCGCGCAGCTCGCCCACCGTGCGGTTGCGGTTGTCGGTCAGCGCCTCGACGATCACCGCGACGCCGCCCGGCCCGAATCCTTCATAGCGCACCGCCTCGTAGTTTTCGCCTTCGCCCGGGTTCGCGCCCCGCTTGATCGCGCGCTCCATCGTGTCGCGCGGCATGTTGGCGGCCCGCGCCGCGAGGATCGCCGCGCGCAGGCGCGGGTTGGCCCACGGGTCGGGAAGGCCGCTCCGGGCCGCCACGGTGAGCTCGCGGATCAGCTTGGTGAACTGCTTGGCGCGCCGCGCATCCTGCGCGCCCTTGCGGTGCATGATGTTCTTGAACTGCGAATGGCCGGCCATCGGCCGAACGTCCCCGATCCCCTGCAGTC
>DASWLB010000455.1:0-4999 GCA_036396315.1 Alphaproteobacteria bacterium | reverse complement strand
GTGCGCTTCGACCTGGCGACTTTGGAGGAGACCTTCGCAACCATCGACTCGATCGCCGCCTACCTCGAACGGACGGTTGGGCGATGACCGAAACCTTCCGCTCCCCGCGCGAGTACGTTCGCCGGGCCGCCGAGCTTGGGGCCAACCGCGTTGCCTTGAGGTCGGGCGGCCGTGCGACGACCTATGGCGAGTTGGCGGCGCAATCGGCCGCGCTTGCCGCATCGCTCCTAGACGCGGGTGTCGGACCGGGCGTCCTGGTCGCCCACGCGTTCCCGAACTCGGTGGCGTTCGCCGTGTGGTACTGCGCGATATGGGAGGCGGGCGGGATCGTCGTTCCGCTCGCCCCGCCACCGTTCGCGCCGGAGACGGCGCGCCTGATCGCCGATTCCGATGCGGCCTTTCTCGCCCTTCCCGACGGGGTATCCGTCCCCCGGGGTGTCGACGCGTTGCCGACTTCGGTTGCCGGCTGGCATGGCGCCTTGTTCCGCGTCGCAGGTGCGGCGGCGCCGATCGACACGCGACCATCGACCGAGGACGGGTACGCGGTCCGTCATTTCTCATCCGGTTCCACCGGACGCGCCAAGCACATGTTCAAGAGCGAGGCGAATCTGGCGTTTTCCCTTCGCATATTGCGCGAAGCGGCGGCGCTCGACGAGACCGAGGTATTTCTCGGGGCATTGCCATTCCACACGCCGTACGGCGTCAGGGCCCTTCATGCGGCATTCGACCTTGGCGCCGCCGTCACGATCCTGCCGCGGTTCCTTCCCGGCTCCGCGCTTTCCGCGGCGCGGCGCGACCGCACGACCGTGTTTCTTGCGAGCCCGGCCATGATCGACTCGCTCGCGGGATGCCGCATCGAGGACGGGGACGAAGCCGCGTTTCGCACGCTCAAGCTTTGCATCTCGAGCGGCGCGATGCTGCGGCGGGAGGCCTGCGAGGCGTTTCGCGCGCGCTTCGGCGTGCCAGTCCGCACCTGGTACGCAACCAGCGAAACCATGGGAATCGCGATCGACTTCGAGGACGGGTTCGAGGATGGGCGCGTCGGCACCCTCATGCCCGGCGTCGAGGTCGGCATCTTCGACGCGGCCGGCGCGCCGCTGCCCGCCGGCGCCGTGGGTCAAATCGCGATTCGCAGCGACGGATGCTCCCGGTCCTATGTCAACGATTCGGTGGCCTCGGCGAAAGTCTTCCGCGACGGCCGGGTGTTCCCCGGAGATCGCGGTTACCTCGATTCGAGCGGGCGCCTGTTCGTCGTCGGGCGCGACGATGTGATCAATGTCGGCGGCTACAAGGTCGATCCGCTCGAGGTCGAACGGGTGGTCCGCGAAGCGCTGCCGGTCGGCGAAGTGATCGTACTCGCGGGTACGCGCGCCGACCTGCCCACGGTGAAGGTCGTCGTCGAAGCCGATCCCGCGCGCGTGACGCCGGCCATGGTCGTCGCCGCGTGCCGCGCCCGGCTTTCGCCTTACAAGGTTCCGGCCGAGGTCGAGGTGCGTGCGCGCATCGAGCGCACGGCAAGCGGAAAGATCGTCCGCACCTCGCTCGACGGACGGTGACCGGACGCCGCCGCCGTGACCGCTGCCGCCCCTTTCGCCTCGCCGCGCGACATGGTGCGCCTTGGTGCCGATTCCCACGGCGACCGCGTCGCGGTCATCGCCGGCGAGGAGCGGCTGACCTACGCCGCGCTCGCCGGGCGGACGGAACGTCTGGCGCGCTCGCTTCGTGAGGCGGGCGTCGGCGCCGGCGTTCAGGTCGCGCTGACGTTCGGCAATTCCATCGGCTTCATCGCCTGGTACGCGGCGGTGCTCGAAGCGGGCGGCATCGTGCTCGCCCTATCGCCGACCGCGACGGCTTCCGAGGCGACCCTGCTGGTCGAGACCGCGGGCGCACAGTTCGTCGCAGCACCAGCGCATGCCGCGCCTGCCGAAACCATGGGCGTGCCGCTCGCGTCCACGCGCGTTGCCGACGACGAGGGCAGGCTATGGCGCGCCGCTCGGACGGAGCCGCTGCTCGACACCGCGCCGTGGACTCCGGACGGGCTCCTTCTCCGGCAATACTCTTCCGGTTCGACCGGCGGACCCAAGCACATGTTCAAGACCGAGGCCAACGTCGCGGTCGATTTGCAGAGCTTCCGCGACGCGGTCGGGACCGGCGCCGACGACGTGTTCCTCGGCGCGCTGCCGTTCTACGCGACGGGCGGCGCCCGCACCGTGAACGCAGCGCTCGCCGTCGGAGGCGCCGTCTCGGTCCTGCCGCGGTTCCTGCCCGGCGCGGCGCTTGCCGCGGCCCGGCGCGACGGCGTGTCGGTGTTCATGGCGAGCCCGGCGATGATCGAGGCGCTCGCCGCGTGCCGCCTCGAGCCTGGCGACGAAGAGGCGTTCCGGCGGCTGCGGCTGTGCATGGTGGGCGGCGCCCTGGTGCAGCGGGCGCAAAACGACGCGTTCTTCGCGCGGTTCGGCGTGCCCGTCCGCACCTGGTACGGCTCGACCGAGACCTACTGCGTCGCGATCGACTTCGACGACGGCTTCGAGGAGGGCCGCGTCGGGCGCCCGCTGCCGCACGTCGAGGTCGCCGCATTCGACGCGGCGGGAAACCGGCTGCCCGACGGCGAGACCGGCGAGGTCGGCATAAGGAGCCCTACCGCCTGCTCGGCCTACATCGACGAGGTCGAGGCGAGCGCGCGCGTGTTCCGCGAGGGCTGGGTGTTTCCGGGCGATCGCGGGTGGCTCGATGCGCGCGGGCGGCTGCACGTCGTCGGGCGCGACAATGTCATCAATGTCGGCGGCTACAAGGTCGATCCGCTCGAGGTCGAGCGCGCGATCCGCGAGGCGTTGCCGGTCGGCGAGGTGGTCGTCGTGCCGGGAACGCGCGGCGGCGTCCCCGCGGTGCGGGCGATCGTCGAGGCCGATCCGGCGCGCGTCACCCCGGCGATGGTGGTCGCCGCGTGCCGCGCGCGGCTGTCGCCGTACAAGGTGCCCGCGGAGATCGATGTCCGCGCGTGCCTGCCGCGCGACGGCAGCGGCAAGGTCGTCAAGGCTTCGCTGGACCGCGTGTGACGGCGCGTTGCGCCTCCGCCTTGCGCGCGACGGCTTCGCGCCGCGGGATGAATTGCAGCAAGACCTGCTCCGGTGCGTCGCGCCGGAGATCGGCCTCGAGCGTCGCGAGCACCGAAGCGACGATGTCGCCCTCGGACATCGCGGGAAGCCGCTCGGGCGGCACCGGCGGATGGAACGCGATCTCGACGACCCGGTCGGACCGGATGAAATGGCTGACCGGCACGATGCGCGCGCCCGAAATCGCGCGCGCGAGGCGGATCGGGCCGATGGCGAAGCGGGCGGGCACGCCGAGCAGCGGCACCTCGACGGTCGCGCCCTCCGGCGGCCCGTCGATGTAGGTGAGGATCGGCCGCCCGTCGCGCAGGAACCGGTCCATGCGGAGGAGGGCGAGCGCGCCCGCGCCCTCCATCGGGATCGAGAAGACGCGCCCGTACTGCAACGTGTAGCGCGCGAAGATCGCGATCTCGGGGATCGCGCGCGCGACGGCGTAATCGAGGTGATGGATCGCACCGTGGTGCCAGCCGACGAGGAACATCGGGAGCCCGGCCGCGACCGCCGCCTTGACCGGATCGAGCCCGGCATACCGGTAGGTCACCGTTTCGTAGTCCGCGGAATTGTCGGGCAGGGTGGCGGCCTTGGCGGGGTCGATCGGTTTCGTGCCGTGAACCGTGCGTTTCTGGCTCGGCAGATAGGACAGCTGAAACGTCCGGATGGCGTCGTAATACGCTTGCACCTCGCGCGACGGCGCGAGCGTGCGCCACACCGAAATGAAGATGCGCTTGAACTCTTCGAACTCCGCGGCGGTGTGAGTGGGCGGGTTCTCGGGCATGGCGATCGCGACCGAAGCGATCCTACGCGATCGGGGCCCATTCTTGACAGTGCGGAAGGCCGAGACTTATATGGCCCATCGCCGCGGGCGGGCGCTTAGCTCAGCGGGAGAGCGTTCCCTTCACACGGGAGAGGTCGTAGGTTCAATCCCTACAGCGCCCACCATTTTCGATCCGATGCGATCCGCCGAATCGCACCGGACCAGGAATCCCGCGAATGACCGCGCACCACAGGATCGCCAAGCCGAGCGCAAGAAGCGCAAGTCCGGCCGGCTCGGGCACTTGAACGACCGTCGAGGTGATGTCGCCCTCGAACTGCGTGCCGTTCACCGACAGAGCCTGGAACTGCGTGAAGTACGTCGGAGGGCTCCCAAGGGTGTCGAAAGAAAATCCGCTGATCGTCGAGCCGACGGTGAAATCGACGGTGTCCGCGAGGAAATCGACGAATCCCAGCCCGTCGTCATAGTTGCCGAGGAATCCTGCGGGAACGGTCAGAGTCGGATCGATCAACGGATCCGCGAGCGGAGCGTCGGTGATCGTGACGAGCACGACGTCCTCCGCCTCGTTGTTCGTGATCGAAATCTCATAATGGAAGACGCCGCCGCCCATCGGCGTGATCGTCGCATCGACGATGATCGCGGCCCGCGCGATACCCCAGGCCAGAGTAGTGCCGGCGACCAACGCGATTGCACACGGGACTTTCCAGAGAATCTGCCGAATGGACATCGCGGGCTCCAGAGACAGGCATGGTTCGAACGATGTCCATGCAAGTTCCGTGCCAAACCCAAAAACTCGGCCGTTTCCGCCGGTCTTGGTCTAATCTCCCCGCGGCCGGATGGCCGACCTGTAAAAATTTCCGACACTTTTCGGCCGTTGGCCGGCCGAATCGATCAGCGCGGCGTGCGCCAGCGCGCGAGCGCGGCCGAGCGCTGCGCGTCCTTGAGCGCCTGCACTGCGGCATCGAGGCGCGCCGCGTTGGCCCGACACGGATCGCGGCCGTAGCTCTGGACCGCCGTGGTGAGCCAGCGGCACGCATCCTGGATCGGCGGCTCGCGCTGGCCGAGCCGCGTGTGCGTCACGAATGCGACAACCCCTGGCAGATCGATCTCGGTTCCC
>DASWLB010000454.1:0-4463 GCA_036396315.1 Alphaproteobacteria bacterium | reverse complement strand
CCGAGGAGGTGTTCGATTCGCGCCGGCGGCTCCGCGATGCCGGCCGCGAGACGGCGATCAACGTGCTGGATGCCCAGAGCGAGGTGTTCAACGCGCGGCTGAATTACCTCGCCGCCACCTATGACGCGCAGCTCGCCGTGTTCCGTGTGCTGGGCGCGATGGGACTCCTCGGCCCCGGCGACCTCGGGCTTTAATTTCCCCCTCACCCTGTCCCTCTCCCGTTGGGAGAGGGAACGCACGTCTTTGTCCGTGCAACGCGATGGGCATCCCAGGGTCCCCTCTCCCTTGGGAGAGGGATAGGGTGAGGGGCGCTACGTGCATCACCAACGCTACCTCAGTGCTTCGCGGTGGCGACGTACACCGCGTCCCAGTCGCGCTCGGGCGGCGCGGTCTCGTATTCGTCGAGCCGCGCCTCGTAGAGGTCGTAGAAGGATTCGAGCCCAAGGCCGGGATCGAGCGGGCGCACGCGCTCGAGGGCGGCGCGCGCCGCACGCCAGTCCTGCGCGCGGTAGGCGGCGAGCATCGCATCGTGCGCCTCGGCAAGCGCGCGGAACTTGGGATCGGCCGCGAGCGCCTCCTCGCCCAAGAGCGCGTAGATGCGCACCGGCTTCGCCTTGCCGACGACGCGGATCAGGTCGATCTCGAGGAAGGCAAGCTCGGGCGCGGCGTCGCGCGTCGTCTCGCCGACCACGATGTCGACGTGGTAGGTGCGCGTCTGGCCTTCGAGGCGCGCGGCGATGTTCACCGTGTCGCCCAACACCGAATAGTCGAAGCGTAGGTCGGAGCCCATGTTGCCGACGCAGCACACGCCGGTGTTGAGACCGACGCCGACCTCGAGCGGCATGTACGCGCGTCCCGCCGCCGCGCAATCGGCCTTGATCGCCTCGTTCACCGGACCCATGCGGCGTTGCACCTCGAGCGCCGCGCGGCACGCGTTCGCCGCGTGGCGCGGATCGTCGAGCGGCGCGTTCCAGAACGCCATGATCGCATCGCCCATGTACTTGTCCACCGTGCCCTGGTGCTCGAGGATGGCGTTGGTGAGCGGCGTCAGCATGCGGTTGATCAGCGCGGTCAGGCTGGTCGCGTCGTAGGTCTCGGCGATGCGGGTGAAGCCCTTCACGTCGGTGAACATCAAGGTCATCTCGCGGTCTTCGCCGCCGAGCCGGAGGCGGCTCGGGTCCTCGGCGAGGCGCGCGACGAGGGTGGGCGACAAATAGCGCGAGAACGCGGTGCGCACGCGCCGCCGCTCCGCCTCCTCGCGCACATAGGCGAGGAAGGTGAGAAGGCTGTAGAGCGCGAACGCGGCGACGGCCGGATAGGTGACGTCGAACAACAGCCCCTCGGCGGCGAACAAATGCCACGACGCGCCCGCCAGCGCGGCGACCTCGGCCACGGCGACGCCGAGCGCCCACTTCGCGCCGGCCATCGGCAGGAGCACGATGACCACGAGCCCGGCGATCACCAGCATCGCGAGCTCGGCCCCGAGCGCGTAGTTGGGACGCGTCAAATGCGTGCCGGCGAGGATCATCTCGAGCAGCTGGATGTGGACCTCGACGCCCGGCATCGGCCGCCCGGCGGCCGTCGCCTTGATGTCGCCCAAGGCCGCCGCCGAGGTGCCGAGGATGGCGAGGCGCCGCGCGAGCCGGCCGGGCTCCACCGCGCCCGCCATGACGTCGGCGACGGAGACGTAGCGCGCCGGGTCGGGATCGGCGAAGTGCAGCCAGATGCGGCCGCGCTCGTCGGTCGGGATGCGCACGCCGGCGACGACCACGCTGTCGATGCCGGCGGCATTGGAGCGGATGGCGAAGGCGCCCTGCCCGGTCGCGATGCGCAGCATCTCGATCGCGAGCGCCGGGTAGACGCGGCCGTCGACCGCGATCGCGGCCGGCACGCGCCGCACGATGTTGTCGCGCTCGGGCGGCAGGCTGAACACGCCCGCGCCGCGCGCCGCGCGCTCGAGCTCGTCGCGGTTGCGCACCAGGGCGCCGAACTGCAGCAGGCTGGGCTTGGGATCGCCGCCCAGCTCGGCGACCGGCGCGGCCGGCGCCGGGCCCGACTGCGGCGGTCCTTCCTGGCCGATCGCGAGCGCGGCGCGGCCGAGCACCGACGGCGCGCGGGCGAGCGCGGCGGCGAACACCGCGTCCCCGCCCGGCAGCGCGCGCAGCGCCTCGGCCGCGTCCGGCGGCAGGCCGCGCAGCTCGCGCGCGAGGTTCTCGGGCGCGAGCCGGTCGGGCTCGGCGAACACCGCGTCGAACGCGATCGCAGCGACCCCGGCCGCCTTCAGCCGATCCACCACCTCCGCCAGCAGGCTGCGCGGCCACGGCCATTGGCCGAATCGCGCCAGGCTCTTCTCGTCGATGTCGACGACGATGGCGGGGTAAGACTTCGCCGCGCGCGGCGAAAGCTCCTGGTAGATGTCGAAGACGCGGAGCCGCACCGTCTCGACCGGGACCGGGTCCCAGGCGCGGAACGCGAGCAGCCCGGCGAGGAGCGCGAGCGCCAAGGATCGCGTGCCGGCCCAGCGCCACAAGCGTCGCACCCACCTCACCAGCCGAATCCTCGCAACTCCGCCCCCGCCTCGCCGCCTGCCGAATATTAAGATTAATCCGACTTAGGGCGCGATTGACGTTTGAGGTTATTTGCAATACAATTCAAATTACTCAAAAACACAAGCGATGCCGCTGCGGAGGCGGAAAGAGAGACTTAGCAGGTCGTGGGAATTCCCGGCGGGCGCGCCGATAGTTTCGCGCTCGCCGCAAGACGTGCACGGCAACCCGCGATTCGCGCTCAAGATTCAGCCAAGTAATACGACACAGATGGAGGGCCCGCCGGCGCCGCCGGTCGGGCAACTGACCCGGTCTAGACACCGGGAGGAGCCACGATGTCGTTGTACACGCCAGGGGCCTATCCCCAGCATTTGACCTCCGCGAACGGGCCGGCCCGTTCCGAGTCGATCGACGCCAGCGGCAAATCCGAGGTGGTCGTCCCGGGCAACGACTTCATCCTCACCGCCGAGTACGCGCGCGCCGGCACCGACCTGGTGCTGACCGGCGCCGACGGGCGCGAGGTCGTCGTGCGCGGCTATTTCGAGCAGGTCACCCCGCCCACCCTCGCGACCGGCGAAGGGGCGGCGATCGCCGGTGCGACCGTGATGCGGCTCGCCGGGCCCGAGGCGCCCGGCCAGTACGCCCAGGCGGCGCCCGCGCCGGGCGGCGCCGCGCCGATCGGCCGCGTCGAGACGGCGGACGGCCAGGCGACGGCGCAGCACACCGACGGCACGCGCACCGTGCTCGCCAAGGATTCGCCCGTGTTCGCGGGCGACGTGGTGCAGACGGGCGCCGGCGCCCGGCTCGGCATCGTATTCGTCGACAAGACCACCTTCGCGCTCGGCGAGAGCGCGCGCATGGTGCTCGATTCGATGATCTACAACCCGGACACGCATGCGGGATCGACCACCTTCTCCCTCTTGCAGGGCGCATTCGTCTTCGTCACCGGCGAAATCGGCAAGGCCAATCCGCAGGCGGTCCAGGTCAACACCCCGGTCGCCACCATCGGCATTCGCGGCACCCATGTCGCCGCCAACATCGTCGAAATCGTCGGCGCCCAATCGCTGATCGCGGTGATCCTGGGCGCGATCGCCGTCATCAACAACGTGCAGACCGCGGTCCTCGACCAGACCTGGCAGGGCATCACCGCCGTCGGGCTCAACGCCGCGCTCGGCGCGGCCTTCATCGTGCCCGTGCTCGACCAGGGCGCGATCTTCGGCACCCCGCTCGCCGTGTCGAACGCGTTGCAGCAGTTCCAGATCCAGCAGGTCCCGACCGACGTCGAGCCGGGCGCGGGCCCGCCGACGCCCGGCGACATCGTGCAGCACGCGGCCGCGTTCCTCGGCGGGCTCGGCAACCTGTTGCCGCAGCTGTTCACGCCGCTTCCGCCGGTGTTCCTCGCCGCCCTCACCGAGGCGGGCGAGGCCGAGGAGGAGGAAGCGGGCGGCGGCGGCGAGCGCGTCGACCACGACCTCGTCATCGTGCCTCCGGAGGAGCCGGGTGGCTTGACGGTGATCATCGGCACGCCGGGCCCCGACGAGATCATACCGCCGGGACCGGGCCCTGTCCGCGTCATCGGCGATGACGGCGACGACCTAATTCGCGGTACGGTGGCGGACGGCGACGAGCTGTTCGGCCAAGGCGGCAACGACATCCTCGAGGGCGGGCCGGGCGGCGACCTCATCGACGGCGGCGACAGCGACGCCGACATCGCCTCCTACGCCAACGCCGACGGGCCGGTAATCGCCGACCTCGCCAACCCCGAGAACAACACGGGCGATGCGGCCGGCGACGTCTACGTCTCGATCGAGGGGCTACTCGGCTCGCCGTTCGACGACATGCTGTTTGGCGATGCGGGCAATAACATCTTTATGTGGACGCCGGGCGGCGGCAGCGACACGGTGGATGGCCGCGCCG
>DASWLB010000453.1:0-1556 GCA_036396315.1 Alphaproteobacteria bacterium | reverse complement strand
GACGCTGACGAGCATGCGGTAAGACCATGACGCCGACGAGCGCACGACCCAACACACCCCCCACCCTGTCCCTCCCCCTCAAGGGGGGAGGGGACGCACACGAATACCCCCTCCCCCTTGAGGGGGGAGGGTTGGGGAGGGAGTGGAGCCGAAAGACGAATAGCTGGCTCGCTTCTATGGGATTGCTCCTCCTCGCCTTCGCGATCGCAGCGATCCTCTCGTCCGCCGCCGCCGCGGTGATCCGCCCGCGCGTCGTCGTGGAAGACGACGTGATCCGCCTGTCGGACCTGTTCGATGCGGCCTCGGTGGCGGCGCAGGACCGTCCGATCGCGCCCGCGCCGCAGCCCGGCCGTACCGCCCTGTTCGACGCGCAAAGCCTCGCCGCGATCGCGCGCGAGCATCGCGTCGCGTGGACGCCGACGAGCCGCTTCGACCGCGTCATCGTCGAGCGCGCGAGCCGGCTGGTCGCCGCCGAGGAGATCGAGAAGCGGATCGCCGCCGCGCTGCGCCGCCAGGGGCTCGAGCCCGGCACCAAGATCGAGATCGCGAGCCCGCGCGGCAATCTGCACGCCGCGCCCGGGCCGGGCGACGCGTTCGAGGTGGCCGCGTCCCGGCTCGACCGGCGCGACGGCACGTTCGCCGCGACATTGCTGCTCCGCACCGGCGCCGACGCGAAGACGCAAATCGAAGTCCGCGGCAGCTTCTATCGCACCGTCGCCATGCCGGTGCTCGCGCGCACCATGCGCTCGGGCGAAGTGATCGGCGAGGACGACCTCGCCTGGATCGAGGTCCGCGCCGAGGCGAAGGACGCCGCCGCGATCTCGGACCCGAAGGACATGATCGGGCGCACGCCCCGCCGCCTCGCCCGCGCGGGCGAGACGCTCAAGCGCGACGAGCTCAAGGCGCCGACCGTGGTCGCCAAGGGCACCCTCGTCACCATGGTGGTCGAGACGCCGTCGATGACCTTGACCGCCAAGGGCCGCGCTATCGAGGACGGGGCGGACGGCGACACCATCAAGGTGCAGAACACGCGAAGCCACCAGACCGTCGAGGGCACGGTCGCGGGCCCCAACCGGGTGCTCGTGGCGCTGCCCCAGGGGGCGGTGCGCCGGACTGCGGAGCGACGCCGATGAACCGGATATCATATCTGCGCGGGCTCGCGCTCGCGGGCCTGCTCGCCGCGGCGATGCTCGCCTCGGGGTGCAGCGCCTTCACGCGCATCGCCGAGGTCGGCGAGGCGCCGAAGCTCACCCAGATCCAGAACCCGGCGGCCGATCCCAACTACCGCCAGGTCTCGATGCCCATGCCGCAGCCCATGCCGGAGGCGCGCGAGCCGAACTCGCTGTGGCGCACCGGCGCGCGCGCGTTCTTCAAGGACCAGCGCGCGAGCCGCGTCGGCGACATCGTTACCGTCTTGATCACCATCGAGGACAAGGCGCAGATCGCCAACACCTCGAAGCGCAGCCGCGAGGCGGGCGAGAAGGCCGGCATGCCGGCGCTGATGGGTTACGAGACCAAGCTGCACAAGTTCCTGCCCGAGACGGTCGATCCGACCG
>DASWLB010000452.1:0-4091 GCA_036396315.1 Alphaproteobacteria bacterium | reverse complement strand
CTGAGGCCCGAAGTGGCGGCCCGCCCCAACTCGCTCGCCGCGCGCGACGCCCACGTCCTCCTTCACCCCTACACCAACGCCGTCGAGAACGAGGCCGAGGGCGCGTTCGTCGTCACGCGCGGCGAGGGCGTGTACGTCTACGACGAGGACGGCCGGAAGTATCTCGACGCCATGGCCGGGCTGTGGTGCGCGAGCCTCGGCTTTTCCAACGAGCGGCTCGCCCAGGCGGCTTCCGACCAGATCCGCAAGCTCGCCTTCTACCAGAGCTTCCACCGCCGCAGCCATCCGGCGCAGATCGAGCTGGCCGAGCGGCTGCTCGCCATCGCGCCGAAGCCGATGGCGCGCGTGTTCTTCGCCAACTCGGGCTCGGAAGCCGCCGACAGCGCGATCAAGATCGCCTGGTTCTACAACATCGCGCGCGGCAAGCCCGACAAGAGGAAGATCGTCGGCCGGCGGCGCGGCTATCACGGCGTCACGGCGGCGGCGGCCTCGTTGAGCGGCATGGCGCACAACCACGACGGGTTCGGCCTGCCGCTGCCCGGATTCCTGCACACCGACACGCCGCACTATGCGCGCCTCGCGGAGCCGGGCGAGAGCGAGGAAGCGTATTCCTCGCGTCTTGCCGCGAACCTGGATTCGCTGATTCGCGCCGAGGGGCCGGACACGGTCGCCGCGTTCTTCGCCGAACCCGTCATGGGCGTCGGCGGCGTGCTGCTGCCGCCCAAGACCTATTTCGAAAAGATCGAGCGCGTGCTGCGCGCCCACGACGTGCTGTTCGTCGCCGACGAGGTGATCACCGGGTTCGGCCGCACCGGATCGATGTGGGCATGCGAGACGTTCGGCCTCACGCCCGACCTCGTGACCTGCGCCAAGGCGCTGTCGGCGGCAGCGGCGCCGATCGCCGCGGTGATGATGAGCGAGAAGGTCTATCGCACCGTCGCCGACAAGACGGGCGAGCTCGGCACGTTCGGCCACGGCTTCACCTATTCGGGCCATCCGGTCTCGGCCGCCGTCGCGCTCGAGACGCTCAAGATCTACGAGGAGATGGACCTCGTGGGCCGGGTGCGTGAGATCGGGCCGTACCTTCAGGCCAAGCTCGCCGCCTTCCGCGGCCAGGAGATGGTGGGCGAGGTCGCGGGGATAGGCATGCTCGGCGTGATCGAGCTGGTGCGCGATTCGAAGACCGGCGCGCCGTTCGACCCGGCGCTGAAGGTGGGACCGCATCTCGCCGAGCGGGCGCTCGCCCACGGTCTCGTCGTGCGGGCGATGGGCGACCGGATCGGCTTCGCGCCGCCCCTGATCATCGGCCGCGCCGAGCTCGACGAGCTGTTCGACAAATTCGCCGCCGCGCTCGAAGACACCCGCACCTGGGCCAAATCCCGCGCCGGCACGGCGCCGGCCTGACCGCATACCGGCACATTCCCGGCGGCGGCGCGACATTTTGCGCCGATTGCCCGCGCCGGGGAATTGAGGCATATGAATGGTGTAGGTAGATTTGCCCGGGACGCCGAACCCGCCCGGGAGACGGCGGGGGCGCCGGGAGTCGCTTGAGCGCATGGATTACGAGAAGTTCTTCGCCGATGCCCTGAATGGGCTGAGGCGCGAAGGCCGCTACCGGGTGTTCGCCGACCTCGAACGGACGGCGGGCGCCTATCCGCATGCGAAGAACCACACGGGCGGGCGCACCCGCGACGTGACCGTGTGGTGCTCCAACGACTATCTCGGGATGGGCCAGCACCCGGCGGTGCGCCAGGCGATGATTCGCGCCATCGAGGAATCGGGCGCGGGCGCCGGCGGCACGCGCAACATCTCGGGCACCAACCATTACCACGTGCTGCTCGAGGCCGAGCTGGCCGAGCTGCACGGCAAGGAGGCGGCGCTCCTCTTCACCTCCGGGTACATCGCCAACGAGGCGGCGCTCGGCACCTTGGCCGCGCGCCTGCCGGGCTGCGTGGTGCTGTCCGACGAGCTGAACCACGCCTCGATGATCGACGGCATCCGCGCGAGCCGCGCCGAGAAGCGCATCTTCCGCCACAACGATCCGGCCCATCTCGACCGGCTGATGTCGGACCTCGGGCCGGACCGGGCGAAGATCGTCGCCTTCGAATCGGTCTATTCGATGGACGGCGACATCGCGCCGATCGCCCAGCTGTGCGACGTGGCCGCGAAGCACCGCGCCATCGTCCATCTCGACGAGGTGCACGCGGTCGGCATGTACGGCCCGCGCGGCGGCGGCATCGCCGAGCGCGAGCGCCTGATGGACCGGATCGACGTGATCCAGGGCACGCTCGCCAAGGCCTACGGCGTGATCGGCGGCTACATCGCGGGTTCGGCCGCGCTGGTCGATTTCGTGCGCTCGTTCGCCTCGGGCTTCATCTTCACCAGCGCGCTGCCGCCGCCGGTCGCCGCCGCCGCGCTCGCGAGCGTGCGCCACCTTAAGGCGAGCGGCATCGAGCGCGAGCGACACCAGGAACGCGCCGAGACCCTGAAGCGCCGGCTGCGCGAAGCGGGCATCCCGGTGATGCCGTCCGAATCCCACATCGTGCCCGTGCTGGTGGGCGACGCCGCTTTGTGCAAGCGCGTGACCGACGAGCTGATGGAGCGCTACGCGATCTACGTGCAGCCGATCAACTTCCCGACGGTCCCGCGCGGGTCGGAGCGGCTCCGCCTCACCCCCACCCCGCTCCACTCCGACGGCGACATGGACCGGCTGGTCGACGCGCTCACCGAGATCTGGGGGCGGCTCCGACTCTCTTCCGCGGCATAGAGATTTCCTCATCCTTCGAGACGCGTTGCTTCGCAACGCTCCTCAGGATGAGGACGAAGAAGTAATCCTCATGGTGAGGAGCGAGCGCAGCGAGCGTCTCGAACCATGAGGGGCGTCCATGGAAGAGGCCACAACCCATGCCCGAGATCATCGACGTCCACACCCATTTCGGCGGGCCGAACCTCGCGGAGCGGTTCGGGCTCGGCAACGTGTTCAACGCCGAGCGCGTCAAGGGCAAGGTGGTGACCAACTATCGCGGCCTGCCGGCCGTGACCTACGCCGCGGGCGTGAGCTTCCAGGAGCAGCAGGAGGTGTGCGAGAAGGCCGGCATCACGCGCCGCATGATGTCGAACTCCTTCGCGGTCGAGGTGTTTTCGCGCGAGACGACGAAGCCCTCGATCGAGGCGGCGAAGTTCTGCAACGACGACATCGCCAACACCGTGTCGATGGCGCCCAAGGGCACGATGTGGGGCATCGGCGGCATCAACCCGCTCGAGAGATCGCACGTCAAGGAGGCCGAACGCTGCATCGACCGGCTCGGCTTCAAGGCGATCCAGTCGAACTCGAGCTGGCACGGGCGCTTTATCGACACGGATGAGTCCTACCCGTTCTGGGAATGGGCGGAGGACCGCAGGGTGCCGATCTTCCTGCACCCGCCGCGCGTGCCGATCGGCCACGACCAGCAGATGGGCCAATACAAGCTCGACGAGCTGGTGGGCCGTCCGTTCGACACCGCGATGTCGGTCGCGCGGATGATCCTGTCGGGACTGTTCGACCGGTTCCCGAAATTGCGCATCCTGGTCGCCCACATGGGCGGCGGGCTGCTGCCCTGCATGGGCCGGCTCGATTTCGGCTGGCGGCTCGGCTTCGAGGGATTGCCCGAGCACACGGCGGCGCGCTGCAAGCGCCTGCCGTCCGATTATCTCCGCACCAACCTGATCGTCGACACGATGGGGTTCTGGGCGCCGCACGTGAAGGAAGCGGTCGAGGTGTTCGGCGCGGACAACGTGATGTTCGGTACCGATTACGGGCCGGTGCCGCTCGACCCCCGGGAGCACATCGACATCGTCAACGCGCTCGACGTCTCGCCCGCCGACAAGGAGAATATCTTGTGGCGCAACGCCGATTCGTATTTCGGGCTGGGAATAAAGCGGCTTCAGATAGATCAGAATCTATAGGCCGTTCGTCCTGAGTGTTCGCGCAGCGAACGTATCGAAGCACGAACGGTTGGTATTTGGTTTGGAGAAAGTTTGCGCCGCCTAACCTGACTCCGGCAGCCCGGCCTTGCGCAGCGACGCGATCAGCCGTTCCTTGAGGCCCGGCA
>DASWLB010000451.1:0-4039 GCA_036396315.1 Alphaproteobacteria bacterium | reverse complement strand
GAAGGCGAAAGGGGTCCCTACCGCCCCTCGCGGCGCCAGGCGAGCATGAGGGCGCCGAGCCCGAGCAGGAGGAGCGCGAGGCCGGGCAACAGCGGCACCTCGCGCACGCCGGTCACGGTGTATTCGCGGTTCTCGACCACGCCGATCCAGTTGCGGCCCGCGGTGCGGCGTCCTTCGTGGACGCGGCGCGCCTCGGGCACGCCGTCGCCGAGCCACGAGATGCCGCCGCCAGTCGCCTCGACCAGCGCCGCAAGGCGCTGCGGGGTGGCGCGCATGTCGGCGTACTCGAGCGGGTTGAGCGTGCCCACCGCGGCGAGGGTCCGGTTGCGCCGGTCGCTCACGCGGTAGAGCCCGGTCTCGGTGACCGGCACCGTGGCGCGGGCGCGCCCGCCGATGCCTTCGGCGAGGGTCACGGTCTGGGTCTCACCCGAGGGCGAGGTGACCTCGACGGGCGATTCGTCGGGCTCGACGCTGCGGCGCACGATGACCAAGCGGTTGCCCTCGTTGTGCGCCTCGAGCCGGTCCTCCTCGAGGTCGGGCTCCTTCATCAGCCAGTGGGCGAGGCGGCGGAGCAGCTCGGAGTGCGGGCCGCCGCCGTCGTATTCGCGCGCCCACAGCCAGATGTGGTCGGACAGGAGCTGCGCGACCCTTCCCTTGCCGACCCGGTCGACGATCAGGAGCGGCCGCTCCTGCACCCCGTCCATCAGCACGGTGCCGCGCGTCGCGTCGGCGTCGACCTGGCGGAACCAGCGGCCCCAATGGCGGTCGGGATCGTCGGCGCCAGGCAGGTCGGCGGTGATCGGGTGGCGCTTGCCCGACGACGACAAATGCGCCTTGAGCCGCCCGTCGAATACCCGTCCGGTCGGCTCGCCCGGCAGCGAGGGGCCGAGCGGGCTCTGGTAGAGCGACAGCGAGGTCGCGAAGGCGGGTCCCGCCGCCTCGAGCACCGCGCCGCCGCGGTCCACGTAGCGCGCGATGTTCTGCAGGTAGAGCGAGGGCAGCACGCCGCGCCGCCGGTAGCGGTCGAAGATGATCAGGTCGAACTCGTCGAGCTTGACCTCGAACAGCTCGCGGATCGGGAAGGCGATCAGCGACAGCTCGCGCACCGGCGTCGCGTCTTGCTTCTCCGGCGGGCGCAGGATGGTGAAGTGGACGAGGTCGACGGACGGGTCGGCCTTGAGGAAATTGCGCCACACGCGCTCGCCCGGATGCGGTTCGCCCGAGACGAGCAGCACCCGCAGCCGCTCGCGCACGCCGTTGACGGTGACGACGGTGCGGTTGTTGGACTGGGTGAGCTCGTCCGGCGCGCCCTCGACGCCGAACTCGAAGATGTTGGGGCCGGCGTGGTCGAGGAGAATGCGCGTCGTCGTCTCGCGCCCGACGATGCCCGCCATCGGCTCGGCCGGGCCGCCGTCGCGCGACAAGGTCATGCGCACCGGTTGGCCGTCGGCGCCCGGGTCCTCGACCTTGAGGCGAATCTCGACCTCCTTGCCGACGAGGCCGAAACGCGGCGCGTTCACAACGGTAAGGCGGCGGTCGCGCTCGCCCGGCGCGCCGGACAACAGCACGTGCAGCGGCCCGGCGAAGGGCAGGGTCTTGTCGGCGGCGGGAACGTCGTGGACCTGGCCGTCGGTGATCAGGATTGTTGCCGCCATGCGCTTGCGCGGCACGTCGGCGAGCGCGTGGCCGAGCGCGTCGAACAGCCGCGTCCCGTCGGTGGGCAGCCCGCCGGCGCCGGTCGACGGCGCGCCGGCGCGCACCACGCGCACCTCGATGCCCGGCATGGCGGCGAGGCGCTCGCGCAGCTTGGCGAGCGCGTCCTCGCTCTGGCGCGTGCGGTCGCGCACGTTCTGGCTCGGCGAGTTGTCGACGACGATGGCCGCCACGTCGTCGATCGGGCGGCGCTCCTCCTCGACCAGCACCGGGTTCGCGAGCGCGGCAAGCAGGGCAAAGATGGCCAGTGTACGCCAGCCGAGTCCGCGCGCGCGCCGGACGACACCATAAGCGATCAGCGCGGCCGCGATCGCCGCCAGCGTGCCGAGCACCGCCCACGACAGGAACGGCGCGAAATCGAGCGTCACCAGGCCCGGCATGAACCCATCCGCGTCATTGTCCGAGGCGCTCCATGATCGCTGGCACGTGCACCTGGTCGGTCTTGTAGTTTCCGGTCAGCGCGTACATCACCCAGTTGATGCCGAACCGGTACGCCATCTCGCGCTGGCGCTCGCCGCCCGGCACCACGGCGAAGGCCGGCCCGCCGTCCACCGAAACGGCCCAGGCGCCGGCCCAGTCGTTCGAGCCGATCAGGACCGAGGACACGCCGTCGTTGTGCCGGCCGCCCTGCGCCTCGACCCATACCGTGCCGCCGGTCCAACGCCCCGGGTACTGCGAGATCAGGTAGAACGCCTTGGTGAGCACGTGGTCCTGCGGCACCGGAATGAGCGGCGGGATGTCGAGCCCCTGCAGCAGATAGCGCAGCCGGATGGTCGAGGCGCCGCCGGGCGAGGCGGGGTCGATGTTGACCTCGCCCTGCTCGCGCGTGTCGAACAGGATGGTGCCGCCGGTCCGGAGATAGCTCTGCAGCTTGGCGAGCGCCTTGTCGGACAGCATCGGCTGCGTCGGCGCGACCGGCCAGTAGAGCAGCGGGAAGAACGCGATCTCGTCGCGCTCGACGTTGACGCCGATCGGTTCGGCCGGCTCGATCGCGGTGCGCCGGCGCAGCACCTCCGACAGGCCGCGCAGCCCGTCGCGGCTCACCCGGTCGATCGCGAGGATCCCGGTCTCGACGTAGGCGAGCCGGGTCTCGAGCGTCGCCTTGAGCGCGAACTCCTCGCTGTCCTCGCGTGCCCCCGTCTGGGCGTGCGCCGCCGCCGCGCCGAGCGCCACCATCACGACGAGTACGCCGGCCGCGCCCGCCGCGGGGCGCACCCGGATCGCCGCGCCGCGGCCCGCGCCGATTCCCGGCACGAGGCCGCGCAGCACGAAGCCGATCGCGAGATCGGCGAGCGCGACGAGGAGGGCCGCGAGGAGGAGGAGCGGCTTGAGGTCGATCTCGCCCATTGCGGGGTAGGTCGCGTAGGACACGCCGCCCGGCAACTCGCCGAGGGGCCTCAGCTCGCGGACGCTGGTCGACAGGTTGAGCGCCTGGCGCGCGCCCTCGCGCCCGTAATAGCCGGGCGGGCTGCGCGGGCCCGGCACGGAATCGGCGAACTTCGCGCCCTCGATCGGGGCGGCGGTCGAAGGCGGACTCTCGAGCCGGCCGAACCCGTCCATCACCTCGATCGGAGCGAGCACGCCGCCTACCTCTTCGCCGGCGACGCCCTGGGAGAGCGCGACGAGGCGCTGCAGCATCTGCACGAACAGGCCGGAGATCGGCAGGTTGGACCATTCCGCGTTTGCGGTGGTGTGGACCAGCACGATCCAGCCCTTGCCCGACCGTTCGGCGGTGACGAGCGGCGTGCCGTCGGACAGCCGCGCCCAGCTCTTGGCGTCGAGGTCGATCGACGGCTCGGCCAGCACCTGGCGCTGGATCACCACCTCGGGCGGGACGATGAGGCCGGTAAACGGGCTCTTCTCGTCGAACGGCATGAGCTGCGCCGGGCTTGCCCACGACATGACGCCGCCGAGCGCGCGGCCGCCGCCGCGCAAGCGCACCGGGATCAACTTGTCGACGTCCTTGGCGAGCCGGGGGCCGGCGAAACGCAGCACGATGCCGCCGCGCTCGACCCATTCGCCAAGCCGCTCGGTCTGGCTGTCGGTGAGGCGGCCCACGTCCGCCAGGACCATCACGGCCAAGGTGCGCGCGAGCAGGTCGTCCACGTTGCCGCGCCGGACCTCGGACACGGGCGCGAGCGCGCGCTCGAGGTAGTAGAGGTCGGACAGGAGCGGCTGTGCGTCTTCGGACGCTTCGCCGGAGAACAGCCCGACCGGCCGGCGCCGCCAGCGTTCGTCGAGCAGGAAGGCGGCGCCCGCGCTCGCCTCGCCCTCGATGTCGATGCGGGTGATGGCATTGCGGATCTCGCCCGGCATGGTGACGCGC
>DASWLB010000450.1:0-1687 GCA_036396315.1 Alphaproteobacteria bacterium | reverse complement strand
GGTGGCGCGTGTAGAGCCAGTTGAACAAAGCGGTGCGCGCCCCGCCGATATGCAGGAAGCCGGTGGGCGAAGGGGCGAAGCGCGTGACGACGGGCATCGTATGGGCAAATGTTCGGGCGGCCGAGTCCTATAGGTGCCGTGGCCAAGCATCAAGCGGCAGATTCGCGCTAAGCTGCGCGAAGGGGGAGACGGGCACCATGCGCCTTGGCGCCTTCGCGGGCGAAATCGGAACCCGACTGACATGGCGCGCGTTGGCCGACGCCGTTGTGCGCCCGTTCGTCGCCGAGCGCGACCGCTGGCCACTGTGGACGCCGATCCTGCTCGGCGTCGGCGTCCTCGCCTATTTCGACCTGGCGGCGGAGCCGCCCGGGTGGATCGGCGCGGTCGCGGCGCCCGGCGCATTCGTTGTCGCCTGGGTCGTGCGACGGCACCAGGCGGCGCTGATCGCGGCGCTCGCGGCCGGTTCCGTCGGGCTCGGGTTCGCCGCCGTGCAGCTGCGCGCGGATCTGGTCGCGGCGCCCGCCCTGTCTGCCCGGATCGGCCCGACAGCGGTCGAAGGCAGGGTCGTCCGCGTCGAGACCCTGCCCCACGGAGGGCGGATTTTGCTGGATCGGGTGTCGATCGCCGGAGTGCGACCGGAAGCGACGCCGGGCCGCATCCGCGTGCGGGCGATGGCGAGGTCGGACGAAGCATTCGCGCCGGGTGATCGCGTCTCCCTGCGCGCCGAGTTGTCGCCGCCGCCCGGTCCGGCCGCGCCCGGCGCATTCGACTTCGCACGTCGCGCCTGGTTCGAAGGCATCGGCGCCGTCGGGTTCGCGTTCGGCAAGCCCAGGCTGCTCGCGCGTGCAACCGACGAGCCGTTCGCGTTCTCGGTCGCACTTGCCCGATTGCGCGCGGCGATGACCGAGCGCATCCGCGCCGCCCTGCCGGGCGATGCCGGTGCCATCGCGGCGGCGCTGATCACCGGCGAGCGGAGCGCGATCTCCGAGGAGACGCTCGCCGCGATGCGCGATTCGGGCCTTGCGCACCTTCTTGCGATCTCGGGGCTCCATTTCGCGCTGGTCGCCGGCATCCTGTTCTTCGGCGTGCGCCTGTTGCTTGCCGCCATTCCGTCGATCGCGCTCAACCATCCGATCAAGAAATGGGCGGCCATCGCAGCTTTCGTCGGCGCGGTCGCGTATTTGTTCATTTCCGGCGCCTCGGTGCCGGCGACGCGCGCCTTCGTGATGATCTCGATCGTGCTGCTCGCCGTGCTCACCGACCGGTCGGCGATCTCGATGCGATTGATCGCATGGGCCGCTGCGGCGCTCGTGCTCCTTCAGCCCGAGAGCCTGACTGGACCGAGCTTCCAGATGTCGTTCGCCGCCGTGATGGCGCTGATCGCCGCCTACGAGACGGCGAGCGGTCGGTTCGCATCTTGGCGCCGCGAGGCGGGCCCGGCGCGGCGTGCCGCCCTCTATCTCGCCGGCATCCTGTTGTCGAGCGTCGTCGCCACGCTCGCGACCGCGCCCTATGCCGCCTACCACTTCAACCGCCTCGCCGTGTTCGGCCTCGTCGCCAACCTCGCGGCCGTGCCGATCACCTCGCTCTGGGTCATGCCGTGGGCGGTGGCGGCCTGTCTCCTGATGCCGTTCGGACTGGAAACCGTCGCCCTCGCGCCGATGGGGTGGGGGATCGAGGCGGTCGC
>DASWLB010000449.1:0-2792 GCA_036396315.1 Alphaproteobacteria bacterium | reverse complement strand
ACGGACGATCTTCTCGCCGTTGACGACCGCGACCGTCGGGTCGGCGGCGGGCGAGGCCGTCTGCGCGGCGGCGCCGGACGCGGCGCCGAGCGCGGCCGCGGCGGCGACGAGCGCGCCGGCGATGATGCGCGCGGAAAACATCGCAAGTCCTCTCGCTGGCCGTCCGGTTCAAATGGCGACGGCCAGGGTTTCGAACAAGCTAACAGGATCGGGGCACTGCGCCAATGCGGCCAACACCCCTTGCCGTTCATCCTTCGATATGGCCCGCCGCCGCGCGGCGGGCCTACTCAGGACGAGCGGAGATTTCTGGAGTCATTCCGGACCTACGGATGAATCTCGATCGGCGTGCCCGCGTCGATGCGGGCCCACAGCCGGTCCATTTCGCGGTTGGTCACGGCGATGCAGCCGTTCGTCCAGTCGAGCACCGGATGGCCGACCGAGCTCGCGCTCCACCCGTCGGGCAGGCCGTGGATCATGATCGCGCCGCCCGGGCGAAGCCCGAGGAAGCGCGAACGCCGGACGTCGCCGGAACTCGGATAGGAGATGTGGATCGCGCGGTAGAACTTCGAATCCGCGAGCTTGCTGTCGAGCGTGTAAGCGCCCTCGGGCGTGCGCTGATCGCCCTCCGCCAGCTTGTGCCCGACCGGGTAGCGCCCGAGCGCGATGGTGAACGCGTCGAGCACGCGCTCGCCGCGCAAGACGAGGAGCTGGCGCTGGCGCTTATTTACGACCACGCGGTCGGCCTTCTCGAGCCGTCCGTCCGTAAACCCGAGATCGGGCGCATAGGACGCGACCTGGGCGCCGGACCGCTTGCCTCGCTTCTGCTGCGCCTCGGCCGTCCCGGTCGCGGCCAGCGCGATCGCGATCAGGGCGAGCGCCGCCGGAATCGCCTTTTTCATGGAGCCCCCAAACGCCCGGACACCGTCAAATGTGGCGGAATAATGCCGTGATTTCCTTAACAGAATCTTGTGACCGGCGAAAGGGGCGGCGGCGCAGAGCGGCGGATTGCGGCGATTTTTCGCGCCGACGCGCACGTCATATCCATTAACCGATCAGGCCTCGCGGCCGACAACCGCCATCAGCTCGCGCCACTCGCGCGCCGACAGGCCGGTGCCCTCGCGCGTGACCTGCTCGCCGGCGATCATCCGCTTCACCACCGCAAGCGCCTCGCGCGACAGGTTCGCTGCTCCCAGGCGGTAGCGCAGGAAGGCGTCATGGGTGAGCGGCACCCAGCGCCGCATCGTCTCCAGCATCGTCTCGGCATAGACGCGGATCTCGTACTGGGCGTGCGCGTCGGCGCGGAGCGAGAGGAAATGCATCAGGTTGAACAGGTCGATCTTCCAGTACCACTGCGTATAGGTGTTGAGCGTGAGATTTATCCGGGCAAGCTCGCGCGCGAGCCCTTGGCGCGCGGGATCGCGTTTCGCGCCCGAAGCGTCCTCGTTCAGCATCTCCTCGTAATGGGCATAGGTGCGCTCGGCGTCCTCGCGCAGGATCGCGAGCACCCGCGCCGCTTCGGCGCCCGCGAGCACGTCGCCGCGCCCCTGCCGGTTCGTGCTCGACTGGGCCGCGAGGTTGTCGGGCGCGGGCACGTAGAACTCCTTGTCGAGGATCGAGTAGCGCGCGGAATATTCGTTCACGTTGGCGGTGCGGTGGCGGATCCACTGGCGCGCGACGAAGATCGGCAGCTTGACGTGGTACTTGATCTCGCACATCTCGAACGGGGTGGTGTGGCGGTGGCGCATCAGGTAGTCGATGAGCCCCTTGTCCTCCGACACGCGCTTGGTGCCGCGCCCGTAGGACACGCGCGCCGCCTGCACCACGGCGGCGTCGTCGCCCATGTAGTCGATCACCCGCACGAAGCCGTGATCGAGCACCGGGATCGGCCGGTACAGAATCTCCTCGAGCGCCGCGACGGTCGGGCGCAAGGTCTCGCGCCGTTCGGCGCGGAGCGCGTCGATCTCGGCCTGCTGTTCGGGCGTGAGCGGCATCGTCACCCGGGCAAGGATGGTTAGCGGCACTTTAACGGCGGCCCGCCGCCTCCGTCACGGGACTTTCACCGGGGTCCGGGAATCCCTATATTTGACGGGCCGGGAAACCGGCTATGGCGATAAACGATGTGCGTAATAAGCGCAGCGGACCCGGGGGCAGTACCCGGCGCCTCCACCATGTTCCCGCGCGGCGGGCACATGGTGGGGGCGAAACAGGATCGACGCGCGTCTAAAGGCACATCTTTTGCCCGGTATGGTACCCGCCGTTATCGGGCCGACACTACAGATGCCAATGACAACCATGAGTTGGCACTCGCTGCCTAGTCTCTAGGTAAGCGCGGCCCGGGGGGCGCCGGGCAACAGAAGCCCCCCACTTCGCCGCCGGCGGGACACAAGGCCGGGGCGGGAGGGAACGGACCGGGGGACCATGGCGCTGGATCTGCTGCAGTACGGCAAGATGGTGGAGCGCGCGATGCGCGCCGTGGTGCGCGACGCGCTCACCCAGGTCAACGCGCACGGGCTGCCGGGCCAGCACCATTTCTTCATCACCTTCAAGACCGGGTTCCCGGGCGTGCGCATGTCGGGCAGTTTGCGCGCCCGCTTCCCCGACGACATGACCATCGTCTTGCAGCACCAGTACTGGGATCTCGCCGTCCGCGAGGAGTCGTTCGACGTGACGTTGAGCTTCTCCGGCGTGCACGAGCCGCTGACCATCCCGTTCGACGCGGTCACCGGCTTCGTCGATCCCTCGGTCAAGTTCGGGCTGCAGTTCGAGCCCGACGCCGAGGCCGCGCAGAAGCG
>DASWLB010000448.1:0-6892 GCA_036396315.1 Alphaproteobacteria bacterium | reverse complement strand
CCCTCGCCGCCTTCGCGCGGGGCGTGCTTCGACAGGATGCGCTGCAGGGTGCGCCGGTGCATGTTGAGCCGGCGCGCCGTTTCCGAGACGTTGCGGTCGCACTGCTCGAACACGCGCTGGATATGCTCCCACCGCACCCGGTCGGCCGACATCGGGTTCTCGGGCGGCGGCGGCAGGCCGCTTTCCTGCGCGAGCAGCGCCGCGACGACCTGATCGGCGTCGGCGGGCTTCGCGAGATAATCGACCGCCCCCGCCTTCACCGCGGCCACCGCGGTCGCGATGTTGCCGTAACCCGTGAGCATGACGATGCGCGAATCGGGCCTGGCCGCGCGCACCGCGGACACGATGTCGAGCCCCGACCCGTCGGCGAGGCGGAGGTCGAGCAAGGCGAAGGCCGGAGGCGAGGACTTGGCGGCGGCGATCCCGGCCGCGACCGTTTCGGCCGTCTTCACCGCGAAGCCGCGGCGCTCGAGGGCGCGCGCGAGACGGACGAGGAACGGCTGGTCGTCGTCGACGATCAGGAGCGACCGGTCGGTCACTCCGGCGAGCGGATCGGGATCGGCGTGGCTCATCGTTCCATCGGGCTTTCCGCAGCGGAATCGGCGGGCGAATCGGCGCCCGCGGCTTCTAATATGACGCGATTCCAACGGACTGCAACCTCCGCTCCGCCCGACGGACGGTTGCCGAACGCAAGCGCCGCCCCGGTGCGCCCCAAGAGCGTTTGCGCGATGAAGATGCCGAGCCCCATGTGGCGCTCGCCGTCGCGCCGGCTCGACACGTAGGGCTCGCCCAGCCGTTCGATCATGCCCGGGGGGAAGCCCGGCCCGTCATCGGCGATGGTCATGGTGACGTCCGCATCGCTCCACCGCGTCGTCACCTCGACCCTTTGGCGGGCAATCTGGACCGCGTTCTGGATCAGATTGCCGAGACCGTGCAGGATCTCCGGGCTGCGCCGCGCCGTCGGCTGCGGCAGGGCGGCGCCGGGGGCGGGGCCCGAGGCGAAGACGACCTCGATGCCGGCGCGCAGGTGCGGCGCGGCGGCAAGCTCGGCGATCGCGGCGATCGGCAGCCACAGGAAGTGCTGGTCGTCGTCGTCGGTGCGCGCGGCGAGCCGGGCCAGGATGTCGCGGCACCGCGCCGCCTCGCTGATCAGCAGATCGACATCGCCCGCGATCGGACTGCCGGGCGGCAGGTCGTGCGCGATCTCGCGCGCGGCGACCGAGATGGTGCCCAGGGGGCTGCCCAGCTCGTGCGCCGCCGCCGCGGCGAGCGCGCCGAGCGCCGAGAGCTGGCGCTCGCGCGACAACGCGAACTGAGCGGCGGCAAGCGCATCCGACATGCGCCGCGCCTCGGCCGCGACCCGGAATGCGTAGGTCGCGAAGAACACGATGCCGGTCGCGAGCGCCGCCCAGATGCCGAGCACGTAGAGGAGCGGCAGGGTGAGCCCGCCTTCGCGCCAGGGCAGCGGCAGATGGTACACGGCAAGCGTCGTGATCGCCGCGATCGACAGCGCCGACAGCGCCATGGTCGGCCGTCCGCCGAGGATCGTCGCCGACACCGACACGGGCGCAAGCAGGAGGACGGCGAACGGGTTCTGCAGCCCGCCGGTGAGATAGAGGAGCGCCGCCAGCTGAACGATGTCGTAGGCGAGGAAGAGCGCCGCACCCCTTTCACCCAGCCGGGCCGCGCGCGGGCGCTCGAGCATCACCACGGTCGCGGCGAAGTTGACGAGCGCGGAAGCGCCGATCACGACAAGACAGGGGACGACGGGCACCCGGAAGTCGAGCCACAGCTCGACCACCGACACCGCCGCGGCCTGGCCGATCACGCCGACCCAGCGGATCAGGGTGAGGGTGCGCAGCCGGACCGGGCCCACCTCTATCCCAGCCGGAGCCCGATTGCCCACCGCCGGCCGATCGTTGCGTGCGGCGCGCCTGTCACCTTCCGCCATGGGCCGATATTAGCGCCGAATCGGGCACTGGCGCGCGGCACCGACCGGCCCCATATTGCGCCGGTGCGCGAACCGGCGATCAGGGCCGCTTGTCTGTCCAAGCGTTACGGCGAGGTGGTCGCCGTCGACTCGATCGATTTCGAGGTGGCCCAAGGCGAGATCGTCGGGCTCCTGGGCGGCAACGGCGCGGGCAAGACCACCACCATCGCCATGATTCTCGGGCTCCTCTTGCCGAGCGCCGGCGCGATCACGGTGCTCGGCTGCGACATGCTGCGCCACCGCTACCGCGTGCTTCCGCGCATGAATTTCTCCTCGCCCTACGTCGACCTGCCGAAGCGGCTCAAGGTGCGCGAGAACCTCGAGGTCTATGCCGAGCTCTACGGGCTTTCGAGCCCGCGCGCGCGGGTGCGCGACATCGCCGAGGAGCTCGGCATCGCCGAGTTCCTCGACCGGCCGAACGGCCAGCTTTCGGCCGGGCAGCGCACCCGCGTCGCGCTCGCCAAGTCGCTGTTGAACGAGCCCGACCTGCTGCTGCTCGACGAACCGACCGCCTCGCTCGATCCCGACACCGCGCACTGGGTGCGCGAGTACCTGGCGCAATATCAGCGCCGGCGCGCAGCGACCATCCTGCTCGCCTCGCACAACATGCTCGAGGTCGAGCGGCTGTGCAGCGAGACTCTGATCATGAAAACGGGCCGCATCGTCGATCGCGGCCCGCCCGCTTCCCTGATCGACCGCTACGGGCGGCAAACGCTCGAGGAGGTGTTCCTCGACATCGCGCGCGGCCGGGCGGGCGTCCTGCCGGAGGCGGCGCAGTGACGGCGGTGCCGCAGGACCGGGCGGTGCGGGCCGAGCGGCCGGCTGCCGTGCAGTCGGCGCGGCGCATCTACGCGATGGTGCTGCGCTACCTCTACCTCCTGCGCGGCTCGCTGCCCCGCCTCCTCGACCTCTGCTATTGGCCGACCATGCAGATGCTGCTGTGGGGCCTGTTGACCCAGTTCCTCGCCACCAAGACCGGGTTCTTCGCCGAGGCGGCGGGCTATCTGCTGGCGGGCGTGTTGCTGTGGGACGTGATGTTCCGCGGCAACATCGGCATCGCGCTGTCGTTCCTCGAGGAGATGTGGTCGCGCAATCTCGCGCAGCTGTTCGCGAGCCCGCTCCGGGCTTGGGAATGGGCGCTGTCGTTGTTCGTCACCACCTTGATCCGCACCGTGATCGGCATCTTGCCGGCGGCGCTGCTCGCCATCCCGCTCTATCACTTCTCGATCTTCGAGATGGGCTGGGCGCTGGTCGCGTTCTTCTTCAACCTGCTCGTGTTCGGCTGCGCCATCGGGCTCGTCACCTCGGGCCTCGTGCTGCGCTGGGGGCTCGGCGCCGAGAGCCTGTGCTGGGCCGGCATCTTCCTGATCCAGCCGATCAGCGGCGTCTTTTACCCGATCGCGATCCTGCCGGACTGGCTGATCCCCGTCGCGCTCGCGCTCCCCTCGGCGCACGTATTCGAGGGCATGCGCGCGGTGCTTGTGGACGGGGTGTTCCTCACCCACCATCTTTGGAAGGCCATGGCGCTCAACCTCGTCTATCTGGCGCTGTCGCTCGCCGCGTTCCTTGCCATATTCCGCAACGCGCGGCGGCGCGGCGCGCTGTTGCAGATGGGCGAGTGACCGCGAACCACTCGGGAGGCTCCGATGATGCAAACCACGATCCTGCGTAACCTCGTTCTTGCGACGCTCCTCGCGGTCCTCGCCCTGCCGATCGGCGGCGCGCGCGCCGCGACCGAGCAGCAGGAGACGGTCGAGAAGGCGCGCTTCACCGTCGAGCGCATGCTGGCCAACGAGAAGCTGCAGGATTTTCGCCGCTACATGGCGCGCGCCAAGGCCGTGATGGTGTTCCCCAACCTGTTGAAGGCGGGGTTCATCGTCGGCGGCGAGGGCGGCACCGGCGTGCTCTTGGTGCGCGGCGAGGACGGCAGCTGGAGCCCGCCCGCCTTCTACCGCATGTGGTCGGGCAGCTTCGGGCTGCAGGCCGGGGTGCAGAATTCCGAGGTGATCATCATGATCATGTCCCAGAAGGGAATCGACGCCGTGCTCGACCGGCAGACGAAGCTCGGCGCCGACGCCTCGATCGCGGCCGGGCCCCAGGGCGCGGGCGCCGAAGCCGCGACCGGGGTCGGGTTCAGCGCCGATATGTATTCCTATTCGCAGACGAGCGGAGTCTATGCCGGGCTGTCCCTCGAAGGCTCGTTCCTCGAGGCCCGGTCGGAATGGAACAAGCTCTTCTACGCGCGCGAGCTGCACTCGCGCGACATCGTGCTCGGGCGCAAGGTAACGAACGAATCGGCCGTGCCGCTGATGCGGGCGCTCGAGCGGCGCTAAGCGGCGGCGCGCAATAGCGCGAACGCGCCGGCGAGCAACCCGATGTGGATCAGGCCGGCGACGGCGAACAGATAGCTTGCGCGGCCCACGTCGGCGGGCTCGGCGCGCGCCCTCCCGTCGCCGATCCAGCCCGGGGGGACCTCGTCCGGCGCGCCGCGCCGCGGTCCGGCGAGGGCGAGCCCCAACGCGCCGGCGACGGCCGCGAACGTCCATCCCGACAGCGGCGAGCCGTGCTTCGCGAAGTCGCGGATCATGACGCGGAAGCCCCGGAAAGGATTCGCGCGCGGCACGAAGATCGCGGCGAGCGCGAGTAGGGTGCCCGCGACCGGCGCCGGGATGAGGCCGAGCAGGGAATCGAGCCGGAAGGCCGCAGCGCCGAACGCGGCGCCGGGCGCCGCGCCCTGGCCGATGCGGAGGCTCGCCTCGTGCACGGCGCGGAACAGGACCGCGCCGGGAAGCCCGAAGGCGACGTACCAGAGTGTGACGCCGACGACGCCCGCGCCGAATCCCCTCGCCTCCGCCTCGATCGCCGCGCGCGCCACCGAATAGGCATCGAGCGCCGCGGCATCGCCGGGCGACAGCCGCGCGAGCGCGGCACGCGCGCCCGACTCGTCGCCCGCGCGGAGCCGCGCGGCGACCGCGCGCGCGAGATCGAACGGCGCGCGGTGCCAGAGGAGGAACAGGAGCACGACCGCTTCGAGCCCGGGCCACGCGCCTTCGGCGCGGACCAGCCGCTCGACCGCGAACCCCGCCGCCCACGCGGCCCCGGCGATCACCAGGATCACGAGGATTCCGCGGATCCGGCGCGCCGCCTCGCTGCGGTGCGGCCGGTTGAGCCGCGCGTCGCACCACCCGGCGAGGCCACGCACGGCGAACGCGGGCGCGCGCAGCACGTCGCGCAACCCCGGCAGGCCCGCGAGGACGGCGTCGGCGAGGACGGCGATCAGGAGAAGGCTCAGAGCGTCGCCGAGCCGGGCTTCGTCCGGACCGATCATCGCGCGAAGATGGTCGGGCCGGCGAGTCGCGTCAATCGCGCGGGGTCAGAGCGCTATTCCTTGGCGCCGGACCGGCGCAACACGGACATCACGGCGGCCTTGCCGTTGCGCTCGGCCCACATGAGCGCGGTGCGCCCGGTGTAGTCGCGCCGCGCGAAATCGGCCTTGTGGACGAGCAGCTCGCGCGCCACCTCGCTTTCGCCGTGCGATGCCGCGAACATCAGCGGCGTGAGCCCCTGGCGGTTCTCGATGTCCACCGTCGCGCCCGCCTTGATGAGCGCGATGGCCGTCTCGACATGGCCGCCGCCCGCCGCATAGGAGAGGGCCGCGTTGCCCACGTCGTCGCGCAGGTCGGGCTTCGCCGTGAAGCGCAAGAGGAGCCGGATCATCTCGACGTTGCCGGCGATCGCCGCCATGATGAGACCTGTGCGGCCGCTTGGGTCCGTCGCGTTGACGTTCGAGCCGGTCGCGAGCGCGCGTTCCACCTTTTCGAGGTCGCCGCTCGACACGTAATAGAACAACGGATTCGTTTGCAGGAGATCGATCGCCGCCGCGGGGCGCGCCGCGAGCGACAGCAACACGAGGCCGACGGCGGCGAGAAGACGCATCTGCCGGGACTCCAGGGGTCTCGGCGGGCGGGTCCCGGCGCCAGTGGCCCGCCCACCTCTCTGTACCTATATTAGCACGGCCGGCCCGGGTGCCGGGAAGCCACAAGGTGCCATGTCGGGACAGAACCTCCGGATCGCAGGATTCCTTGTCGCGGCGGCGCTTGCCGTCGCGGCCGGCATTTTCGCAGGCAACGCCTGGTTCCGGCCCGCGGTCTCACCCGACGGACGGGCGACCGGCACGGCCTCGGTCGGCGGGCCGTTCCGCCTGACCGACCAGAACGGCACCGCGCGCACCGACCAGGATTTCCGCGGCAAGCTGATGCTGATCTATTTCGGCTACGCCTTCTGCCCCGACGCGTGCCCGACGGCGCTGCAGGCGATGACGGTGGCGGTGAACGCGCTCGGCAAGGACGGCGAGGCGGTGACGCCGATCTTCATCACCGTCGATCCCGAGCGCGACACGGTGGAGCAGCTGCGCATCTACGCCCAGAACTTCCACCCGCGGCTGGTCGCGCTGACCGGCACGAAGGAGGAGACCGCCCAGGCGGCGAAATCGTACCGCGTCTATTACGCCAAGCAGAAGGCGGAGACGACGACCGAATACCTGGTCGACCATTCCTCGATCATCTTCCTCATGGGGCGCGACGGGCGCTACCTCACCCATTTCTCCCACGGCAGCCCGCCAACGGCGATCGCGACCGAACTGCGCAAGCACCTGGCCGGCGGAGGCGGCGTATGAGCCGCAAACCGTTCTGGAAGCGCAAGACCTTGGCCGAGATGACGCGGAAGGAATGGGAATCGCTGTGCGACGGGTGCGGGCGCTGCTGCCTGTTGAAGATCGAGGACGCAGACACCGGCGCGATCTCGTACACCGACGTCGCGTGCAAGCTGCTCGACCTCGGCACCTGCCGCTGCACCAAGTACGCGCGGCGCACCGAGTTCGTGAAGGACTGCGTGGTGCTGACG
>DASWLB010000447.1:0-6719 GCA_036396315.1 Alphaproteobacteria bacterium | reverse complement strand
GCCCTGCTTCGGCCAGTTGGGCGATCAGGCCGTCCACGGTCTCCGCCGTCCACAACGGCACGCCGAACCGCGCCGCCGTCTCGAGCCAGTCCTCGGCCTGGGTGCGCGTCCGCTCGCCGCCCGGGGCGCGGTCGATGTCGTACATCCGCCGGTCGAACACCAGGTAGAACATCCCACCCGGCTGGTGGCAGGCGGCCTGGGCATTGCCTTCCTCGATGAAGGTCGTGGTCTCGTCGACGAAGCGCCGCCCGTCGCGGTTGAGCAGGATGCCGGCGCGCGCGAAGTACGGCGTGAGCGGCTGGTACATGGTGATGGGGAGCGGGCAGTCGGCCATGGTGTGGCCGTAGAACGCCGCCATGTTGCGCGAGGTGGCGGCCCCTTGCGCGAGGGCGAGCGCGAGCCCGTCGCCGGTCGCCTCGGGCCGCGAGCGGATGCGGAGACTCTCCGCCGCGTCCGCGCCGATATAGCGCGCGATCAGCTCGCGGTTCGCCTGGAACCCGCCGGTCGCGATCACCAGCGCGCGGGCTTCCACGGTGGGTCCACCCGATTGGATCGCAAGTGACCCGCCGTTCCGCTTCAGCCCGGTGACCGGCGAGGAGTACGCGATCGTGCCGCCCGCGGCGACGACCCGGTCGGCGAGGATCTCCATGAACACGGCGCGGTTCGCCGGCGCGCCGAGCCCCATCGGGCGCGACACGCGGAACTCGCCGTGCGCCATCGGCGCCCCGATCGGCAAATCGTGCGCGGCGAGCCAGTCGATGGCATCGAATATCTCCGCGCACAGCATGCGCTGGAGATCGGGGTCGCCCTCCGGGATGTAGCGGCGGAGCGCCTCGTAGTCGCGCGCGCCGAGCAGCATTCCGGCCGAGACCGCGGCGTTGCCGCCGGCCCGCGTCGACTTCTCGAACACGGCGACGGTCGCGCCGCGCTCGGCGGCGGCGAGCGCGGCCGCGAGCCCCGCCATGCCCGCGCCCGCGACGGCGACGTCGACCGAATCCATCGGGGCGGTCCCGCGCGGTCGGCTCAGCCGTGCGCCCTGACCGGGATGTCGATCGCGCCGATGCCCTGCATCTCGAAATGCATCACGTCGCCCGGGCGCACGCGCCCGACGCCTTCCGGCGTGCCGGTCATCAGAATGTCGCCCGGCCACAGCGTGTAGAATTTCGACGCCCAGGCGATCTGGTTGGCGCAATCCATGATCATCAGCTTGGTGTTCGATTTCTGGCGCGCCTCGCCGTTCACCGTGAGCCAGAACTCGAGGTCGTCGGGATTCTTGATCTCGTCCTTGGTGACGAGCCACGGGCCGAGCACGGAATAGGTGTCGATCGACTTGCGGAAGCTGCGGTCCTCCGAGCCCCGCACCACCATGTCGAGCGCCATGGAGTAGCCGGCGACGCAGTCGAACGCCTTCTCGGGCGTCGTGTCGGTGCACTTCCTGCCGAACACGATGCCGAGCTCGGCCTCGTGGTCGGTGCGCCGGTCGAGGAAGCGCACGGCGACGCCTTCGCCCATTCCGACGAGGGAGGAGTTCGCCTTGAGGAACAGTCCGGCCTCGTGCAGCGGCCCGTAGCGCCGGTTGCCGAAATCGGGATCGCCCTTGGTCTCCTCGATGTGCGCGCGGTAGTTGGTCGGCGTGCCGATCACCTTGGTCGGGTTGGCGACCGGGCTCAGGAACTTGACGCCGGCGATCGCCTTCGGCTTCGCCTTGTCGGCCAGGCTCTCCATCTTCGGGCGCAGCCGGTCGAGATTGGCGACGAGCTGGTCGCCCAACGGGGACGGGTAGCGGATCGCGGGCAGGTCCTCGAGGATCGCCGTCACGTCGTGCACGCCGTCCGCGCGCACCACGCCGATCCTGTTGTCGTCGTACCGGCAGATTTTCACGCTGTCCTCCCCTCGGTTTGTTGGCCTATGCCCAAGTTCCGTTCGTGCTGAGTAGCCGCGCGCGGCGAATGTCGCGCGCGGCGTATCGAAGAACGCGGAGCGCGAGGTTGATCGCCCTTCGATGCAGCCCGAAGCTGCGCTTCGGGCTTACTCAGGACGAACGGATAACAGGGAGTTTCTCGCGCTGCGGGCATGAGTGCAACCGATCGACTGTTGCGTCAGCCTGCGGCCGCGTTGACGGCCGCCTTGTCGATGTGCGGCATGACCTTCTCCGCGAACAGCCGCATCGAGGCCTCCGCGGTCCGCGCATCGATGGTGTTGAAGTTGACCTGCAGCGAGGCGTCCTCGAACCCGCCGACCGCCTTGTCGAAGCGGGTGATCTGCTCGATCACCTCGTCGGGCGAGCCGACGAACGCCGCGCCGTTCTCGACCTGCTTCTCGAAGCTCGTATTGCGCAGCCCCTCGATCATCTGAGGGTGGTTGGGATAGTCCTTGGAGCGCGCGCCGGCGCCCCAGTCGGCCGCGGCGTCGGCGAGCGTATGGTAGTAGGCGTTGACGTGCTCGCGCGCCTTGGCGACCGCCTCTTCGTGGGTCGGCGCGCAGAACATGTGGAATGCAATCATCACCCGGCCCTGGCCGGGATGGCCCGCCTTGCGCCAGGCGTCGCGATAGATGCCCATCCATTCGCCGATCTGCTGCGGCGTGCGCGGGATGGTCATCAGCCAGTGGCCGAGCCGGCCGGCGATCTCGTAGGACGCGGGCGTCGAGGACGCGGCGATCCAGAACGGCGGGCGCGGCTTCTGCACCGGACGCGGCAGCGAGGTCACGTCCTCGAAGGAATGGAACTGGCCGTGCATGGTGACGTGCTCTTCTTCGAGCAGCCGGCGGATCTGCTCCATCCCTTCGTCGAACCGGGCGCGGCTTTCGTCCATCGACCGGCCGAAGCGGCGGAACTCGTGCGGCAGGAAGGCGCGCGCGAAGCCGACCTCGAGCCGCCCGCCCGAGATCGCGTCCATCATGCCGATCTCGCCCGCGACCTTGAGGGGATGGTTGAACACCGGAAGGATCGCGCCGGTGATGAGCCGGGCCTTTTGCGTGCGCTGCGAGGCGGCGGCGAGGAAGATCAGCGGGTTCGTCGAATAGCCGCCATAGGCGTGGAAGTAGTGCTCGACCGTGCGGACGTGGGTGAGGCCGAGCTCGTCGCACAGCCCGGTCAAGTGCAGGCATTCCTGCCAATAGATTTCGGCCGACTTCTGCGCCGGGCCGACGTCGGGGAAGAACTGGATACCGAATTCCATGATGCCGGGGATCGTCCGTTGTTGCGGGGCGCGGCGGAATCTCAGTATCCCGGCGGCGCCGGATCGCGTCAATGCGCGTCCACGCGGCCGAACGGGGCAAAATGCCTCATCCTTCGAGGCTCGCTTCGCTCGCACCTCAGGATGAGGAAGAAAAAAGGAAAACCTCATCCTGAGGAGGTCGCGTAGCGGCCGTCTCGAAGGATGAGGAGCCTACCGCTCGCGGAACGCCTCGTGGCGCAGCTTGAGCACCGGCGTGATGAGATAGTTGAGCACCGACTTGGTGCCCGTGTGGATGTCCACCGTCGCCTGCATCCCGGGCGCGATGCGGTAGAGGTCCGGCTGGTCGCCGAGAAAGGCCTTGTCGGTCTGCACCACGACCTTGAAATAGGGATGGCCGCTGCGGTCGAGGGTCGCGTCGGCGGCGACGTTGACGACCGTGCCGTCGAGCCCGCCGTAGCGCACGTAGTCGTAGGTCGTGACCTTGACGACCGCGGGCTGACCCGCCGCCACGTAGCCCACGTCCACCGGGTTGAGGCGCGCCTCGATGACCAGGTTCTCGTTCAGCGGCACGATCTCCATGATCGGGTCGCCCGGGCGCACGACGCCGCCGATGGTGTGGTAGCGCAAATTCTTCACCACCCCGTCGATGGAGCTGCGGATCACGGTGCGGCGTTCCTGGTCGGTTGCCTTCGAGAGCAATTCGCGGGTGCGCGCCATGGTGAGCTCAACTTGGCCGAGCTCCTCGACGGCGGCGCGCCGGAACGTGAGCACCGCGGTGCGCTCGCGCTCGCGCGCCTCGGCGAGCGCCTGGCGGGCGCGCGGAATCTGCGCCTCGGTCTCGCCGAGCTGGCCCTGAAGGCTCTCGACTTCGCTCTCGAGCTGCAGGTACTCCATTCGCGGCACTAACTCGTTGGCGAGCAGCTCCTTCGACATGGCGAGCCGCTCGCGCGAGAGGCGCAGGTTGCCCTGCAGCGCCTGGCGCTTCGCTTCGAGCGCGGTCAGGTCCTGCTGGCGCTGCTGGGTCTGGGACTGGAGCACGGCCTGGCCGCTCTCGAACTGGCGCTGGCGCGAGACGTGGGCTTCGCGTTCGGTGGCGAGCACGTCGGCGAGCCGGGGGCTCACCTCGGCGGGCAGCGCGAGCGCCGTGCCGCGCGCCTCGGCCTGCAGCCGGGCGCGGCGCAGTTCGAGCCCGGCGATCTGCACCTCGAGCTCCTCGCGGTTGACCCCCGCGGCGCCGAGGTCGAGCTGGACGAGCGGCATGCCGGCCTCGATCGACTGGCCTTCGGCGACATGGATGCGCTGGACGATGCCGCCCTCGAGGTGTTGGATCACCCGCACCTGTCCCTGGGGCACGACCTCGGCCTGGGCGACCGCCACCTCGTCGAGCCGCGCCTGCCACGCCCAGGCGAGCGCGGCGGCCAAAAGCGCCGACACGGTCCAGGCGGCGGCGCGCCAGCCGGGCAGCGGGTTGTCGCGCACGACGTCGTCGAGCCGGCTCAAACCTTGCGCTCCAATGGCGGGTTGTGGGCGTGCTGGCCGAACAGCTTGGGCATGATCTCGCGCGCGGGCCCCGCGAGCGCGACGCGCCCGCGCTCGAGCGCGATCAGGTTCTGGCAGGCCGACAGCACGATCGGGCTGTGGGTGACGACGACCACGTTGTGGTCGGCGGCGAGCCGGGCGAGCAGGTTGCGGAGCTGTTCCTCCGCCGGGCGGTCGAGTCCCGCCGTCGGCTCGTCCAAGAGGAGCACCGGCGGGTCGCCGAGGAGCGCGCGGGCGATCGCGAGCAGCCGCCGTTCGCCGGCCGACAGGCGCTGGCCGCCCTCGCCGATGTCGGTGGCGTAGCCGCCCGGCAGGTCGATGACGAAGCCGTGCGCGCCCGCTTCGCGCGAGGCGGCGAGGATCGCCTCGTCGGTCGCGCCGTCGCGCACCGCCGCGATGTTGTCGCGCACCGAGCCGCGGAACAGGAACGTCTCCTGCGGCACGTAGCCGATCCAGCGCGCGATCTCGGCGCGGGTGAACTGGGCGAGGTCGCCGCCGTCGATCAGCACGCGGCCCTCGGACGGCGTGTAGAGCCCCTGCATGAGCTTCAAGAGCGTCGTCTTGCCGCTGCCGTTCTTGCCGACGATGCCGTGCAGCCCGCCCGGCCGGATGGCGAAACGGATCTTGTCGAGCGCGGGGCGCGCCGCGCCGTCGAAACGGTAGCTCACGCCCTCGAGCGCGAGCATGCCGGCGGGGCGCTCGAAGGCGATCTCGCTCGCCCGCCGTTCCTCGGGCAGGGCGAACGCCTCGGCGAGGCGCCGCGCCGCCTGGCGGTAGAGCGCGAAGTTGCGCCACGCGCCGACCAGCTGGTTCAACGGCGCGATGACGCGCGTGCTCAGCATGTTGGCGGCGATCAGCGCGCCGATCGTCATCTGCTGGTCGAGGATCGCGAGCGCGCCCACCGTCGTGAGCCCGACCGTGGTGGTGAGCGACATCGCCATGCCGGCGTTGCCGAACGCATCGGCGCGGCCGCCGCGCACGAGGGCGCGCTCGATGGCGTCGGCGTGGCGGTCGTCCCACACGTTGCGCATGCGGTCTTCGAGGGCCAGCGCCTTCACCGTGGTGCGTCCGGCGACGAACTCGGCGAGCATGGATTCGCGGTTGAGTCCGGCCTCGCGCTCGTCCCGGCTCGCCCGCTGCACCGCGGCGGACGACCACCAGGCGATGGCGACGAAGGCGAGGAGGGCGATGCCGAGCACCCAGACGATCGGCGCCGCGATGATGAAGATCAGCCCGATGGCGAGCGCGATGAACGGCAGGTCGACGAGCAGCACGGCGTTGGGCCCGCCGATCAGGTTGCGCACCTCGGCGGCGTCGCGGAACAGCGACTGCCAGTAGGCGGCGGGGCGCGTCTCGAGCGTGCGCAGCGGCAGCCCCGTGATCTTGTCGTAGAGCTTGCGGCCGAGATCGGCGTCGATGCGGAGCGACACGCGCTGCATGAGGCGGCTCCGCCCCTGGCGCAGCGCGAAGTCGAACGCGATCGCGATCGCCATGCCGATGGCGAGGCCCTGGAGCGTCGACAGACCGGCGTGGAACACCACGCGGTCATAGACCTGGAGCACGAAGACCGGGGTCGCGAGCGCGATGACGTTGATGAACAGCGAGAAAACGAGCAGCTCGCGGAACTGGCCGAGGAGGGGCCGCGCGAGCGTCCACAGGAAGGCGCGCACCGAGGCGCCTGCCGCTCCCGGACCGGCGCTTGGCTGCGCCTCGGGCGCGGCGGCGCCTTCGGTCATGCCGCGAGTTGCAGGTCGCCGACCTGGACCTGCTCGCCCGCCGGCCCGACGGTCGCGAGCACGGTGTAGCCGGGATCGGCGCCGTTGCCGTCGTAGTACAGCGTCCGGTCCTCGGTCGAGTAGACGAGCGTCGCCTGGCCCTCGGCGTGGTTCGCGTTGTCGCCCGCGTTGGTGCCGTCGAAGGCGTCCTCGATCACCGAGAAGTTGACGCCTTCCGCGAAGCCCGCCTCGGCGAAGCCGAACCCGCCGGCGCTGAGCTGGATCG
>DASWLB010000446.1:0-1803 GCA_036396315.1 Alphaproteobacteria bacterium | reverse complement strand
GCGCCCATGCGCCAGCGATAGACCTGGGTGTTCTCGAGGACGCGCTGCACGTAGTTGCGCGTCTCCTCGAACGGGATCATCTCCATCCAATCCACCGCGTCGACGCCCGATTGGCGCGGATCGCCGTTGAGCCGGAGCCAGCGCTGGACGTTGCCCGGCCCGGCGTTGTAGGCGGCGAGCGCGAGCACGTACGAGCCGCCGTAATTGCCGAGAAGCTCGGCGAGATAGGCCTGGCCCAACGTCACGTTGTAGTCCTCGTCCTTGGTCAGCCGGTCGGCCGAATAACCGATCTTGAGGATCCGCGAGATATAGCGCGCCGTCGCCGGGATGAGCTGCATCAGGCCGCGCGCGCCGGCGACGCTCTCTGCGGCGATGTCGAAGTTGCTCTCCTGGCGCATGATGCCGTGCAGCAGCGCCGGCTCGATCCCGCCCTTGGGCAGCTTGATGACCGGGAATCCGACGTCGGGCAGCGGATGCCCGTCGCGATAGGCATCGCGCGCGACGACGACGCCGATATCGCGCCGCCCGAGCCCGACCGCGTGCCGGCCGGCAAGGGCGCGCTCGGCAGTCGAGCGCGCGGCCTGTCCCGATTGGACCAGGAAGGCGCGCACCAAATCGTCGCGGCCGAACTCGGCGGCGATGGTGGCGGCGCGCGCCAGATCGCTTTTCTCGAATGCGGCCGTGTCGGCGTCGGTCGTCGCGGGCTCTGCCGGCATGGCGCGGTCATGCCCGCGCCCGATGCGGTTCGCCGCGAGCTGGCCGTAAAACGTCCAGCCGTGCTCCGAGGCCGCCGCGTACCATTCGAAGGCGAGGCGCAAATCGCCCATTCGTTCGGCGGCGCGTCCCGCCCAATAGGCGGCGCGGGCGCGGCTGATCGGCGTGCGCACGGCTTCGCCCATGCGCACGAAATGGGCGAGGGCGACCGCGTGATCGTCGAGGAAGCGGAGCGCAATCCAGCCCGCGAGCCATTCCGCGTCGGCGAGCCGGGTGCCTTCTATCGCACCGCGATTGCGCGCAAGCCGGTAAGCGTCGCTCACGCTGCCGGCGGCGAGCACGCGGCGAATGACCAGCGCGCTTTCGTCCCACCATAGATCGGGCCGCTCGACCTTGTCGGGCGGGTTGGCGAGAATCTTGGCCGCTTCGTCGTCGCGGCCCTTCTTACGGCGCCAACGCGCGCGTTCGTACTGGAACCCGGCATCGTCGATCAGCGAGGCGGGGATGCGATTGATCGCGGCGTCGACCCCGCCTTGCGTTCGGCGCAGCCGGATGCGCGCCTCGGCGAGCGCCCGCCGGCCGGCATCGACGCGCGGCATCATGCGCCGCGCCTGATCGTGGCTGCCCTCCCACAGGAGCCGGTCGAGCCGTGCCCAATGGTCGTCTTGGTTCAGCAACTTGCCGTAGCGCTTGAGGAACGACTTCTCCTCCTTGGCGCCGAACCCGCCCTCGATCCAGGCCCGCCGGAGGAGCGGCGGCGCCTCGTCGGCGCGACCCGAATCGATCATCGCCTCGGCGAGGCGGCCCATGCCGTTCGCCGTTTGCGGCTCACGCTCGCCGAACCAGTCGAGCACGACGCGGTCGGGCGTCGCCTCGGTCATCGTCTCCTCGGCGCGGCGCAGCAGCACGGCGCGGCGCGGCCAGTCCGGATTGGCGGCGAGGAAGCCCGCGATCTGGCCGAAGGAATGGTCGGCGCCGGTCTCCACGATGTGGAGCCAGGTGAGCATCTTGCGCGGCAGCGGATCGTCGCCGCGCGCGGCGAAGCGGTGCGCGCGGTCCCACGCGCCGCGCTCGGCGGCTTCGAAGGCG
>DASWLB010000445.1:0-1892 GCA_036396315.1 Alphaproteobacteria bacterium | reverse complement strand
CGACGTGCTGCACATGACCGGCACCGGGGCGGGCGGCTCGATGCACGCGTTCGGCACGACGACCAACGTGTACGGCGAGGACGTCTCGGGCGGCTTCGCCCAGGCGGCGATCGGCATGGCGGCGGACGATTTCCTGCGCCTATTCGCCCCGCCGCCGCCGACGCACCTCAAGATCGACGTCGATTCGATCGAGGTCGAGATCATCGAGGGCGCGCGCGCGGTGCTGGCGCTGCCCGCCGTCGCCTCGGTGTGGGTCGAGACGGTCGGCCCGCCCGAGGCGCCGCGCAACGCCGAGATCGCCGCCGCGCTCGCGGCCTCGGGCTTCCGGCCGCTCGGCCGCGCCGATCCCGCCTATCGCAACACCGAGTTCCGGCGGGGGTGAGGCGCGGACTTTCCGCTTGACTTTGTGAACAAATTCCACTATAAGGCGCGCATTCCAGGAAAGCCGTTGCCCACTCAACCCTTCTCGAAAATCCCGGATGAACCAAAATTCGGGTAACCCGGGTCGCCTTTCGCGGAAATCCAAGGGTTTGCGAGGCGACCGAGGCGACAAAGGCGACGGAGAGGCGACGGAGAGGCGACAAAAGGCGACGGAAAGGCGACGGAAAGGCGACCGATAGGCGACGGATAGGAGACGGGCCTCGCCTCACTCGTAGCGCAGCGCCTCGATCGGGTCGAGCCGGGCCGCCTTGCGCGCCGGATAGAGTCCGAAGAACACGCCGGTCGCCGCCGCGAACGAGAACGCGATCAGGACCGCCGTCGGCTCGATCAGCATCGGCCACTCGGCAAGCCTTGCGATCGCCTGCGAACACGACAGCCCGATGGCGACGCCGATCGCGCCGCCGATGAGCGAGAGGGTCAGCGCCTCGATCAGGAACTGGGCGAGGATGTCGCCCTTGGTCGCGCCCACCGCCATGCGGAGCCCGATCTCGCGCGTCCGCTCGGTCACCGAGACCAGCATGATGTTCATGATGCCGATGCCGCCGACGATGAGCGAGACCGAGGCGATCGCGCCGAGGAGAAGCGTCATCACGCGCGACGATTCGGCGCGCGCCGCGAGGAACTGCGACAGGTTGCGCACCTGGAAGTCGGGGTTCTGGCCCTCGCGGATGCGGTGGCGCTCGCGCAGCAGCGTGTTGATCTCGGCCTCGACCGGGGCCACGTCCTCGGCAGAGGCGGCCTTGACCGTGATCGAGCCCACGAGCGTGCCGCCGAGCCGGCGCCCGCCCAGGATGCGCTGCTTCGCGGTGGCGAGCGGTACGTAGCCCACGTCGTCCTGGTCCTGGCCGAACCCGGTCTGGCCCTTGATGGCCAAGACGCCGATCACGGTGAGCGGCACGCCGGTCACGCGCACGGTCTGGCCCAACGGATCGGAGCCGGCGCCGAACAGGTTCTCGACCACGGTCTGGCCGACGACGATCACCTTGCCCGCGCCCCGCAGCTCCTCAGGCGTGAAGTGCCGGCCGGCGACCAGCGGCCATTCGCGCGCGTCGAAATAGTCGGGCTTCACGCCGTAGATCGCGCTCGACCAGTTGCGGTTGCCGAATATGTACTGGCCGCTGCCGCGCACCGCGGGCGCCGCGACGATGACGCCGGGCAGCGCCCGGATCGCGTCGGCATCCTCCTCCTTGAGCGTGCTCGCCGCGCCCGAGCCGAGCCGCGCGCCGCCCTGGGTGACCGAGCCCGGCGTCACCACCATGAGGTTCGACCCCAGCCTCTGGACCATCTCCTGCACGCGCGACTGGGCGCCCGCGCCGACGCCGACCATGGCGATCACCGCGCCGACGCCGATGATGATGCCGAGCGCGGTCAACACGCTGCGCAGCACGTTGACGCGGATCGAATCGAGCGCGGTGAGGAAGCAGTCGAACAGGCTCATCCGCCTTCGCTCC
>DASWLB010000444.1:0-2726 GCA_036396315.1 Alphaproteobacteria bacterium | reverse complement strand
TTCGAACGGGCGTTACGGCGCTTCAAGAAGAAGTGTGAGAAGGCGGGGATCCTGGCGGACCTGCGTAAGCATCGTCACTACGAGAAGCCAAGCGAGCGCCGCAAGCGCAAGTTGAACGCGGCGCGGCGCAAGAACCGTCGCCCGCCGCGCTACGCCTGAATCGTGCCGAGTCTGCCGGAGCGGCTCCGCGCCGCGATGAACGAAGCCCGAAAAACCCGCGATCAAGCGCGCACCCTGCTTCTCTCGACCATCCTCTCCGACATCCAGAACCGCGACTTCGAGCTCAGGCACCCCGCCTCCGACGAGGACGCGGCGGAAGTCCTGCGCCGCGGCGTCAAGCGGCGGCGCGAATCGATCGAGCATTACGAAAAAGGACAGCGCCCCGAGCTGGCGGCCAAGGAGCGCGCCGAGATCCGGATGCTGGAGGAGTTCCTCCCCGCGGCGGTGCCGCCCGAGGAGATCCGGGCCGCCGTGCGCGAGGCGATCGCCGCCGGCGCGCAGGACGCGGGCAAAGTAATGGGCCAGGTGATGCCGCGCTTCAAGGGGCGCGCCGACGGGAAAGTCGTCAATCAAATCGTGCGCGAGGAGTTGGCCGGATAGCCTCCCTCGCTTCGGTGCTGGAGACGCTCGAGTTTCCCGCCGCGCTCGCGCGGGTAGCGGCGCACGCCGCCGGGCCGCTGGGCGCGGCGCGCGTCATGAGCCGCACCCCCGCCTTTGGCAGTACCGGGCCCGCCGCGATTCGGGCGGCCCTCGCGCAGGTCGCCGAGCTGGCCGCGCTGCTCCTGACCGACGATGGGATTCGCGCCGAGCCCGTGGCCGACATCACCGCCACGCTCGAGCTGCTCGGCGTCGCGGGGAGCGCGCTCGAGGGGCCGGCCCTCGCCGCCGTGACGCTGGCGCTCGCCGCGGCGCGCGTCACCGCCGCCGACCTGAAGCGCCTGGCCGAGGCCGCGCCGCGCACCGCCGCCCTGCGCGTCGATCCGCCGCCCAAGGAGCTGGAGACGCGCCTGACCCAGGCGATCGCGCCCGACGGCGCGGTGCTCGACGGCGCGTCGCGCGACCTGGCGCGCGCCCGCGCGCGCGTGCGGGAAGCGCGCCAGCGGTTGATCCAGAAGCTCGAGGCGATGCTCGGCGCGCTCGACCCCACGGAGCGCGCGCCCGACGCCGCCGTCACCCTGCGCGGCGGGCGCTACGTGATCCCGATCCGCAGCACCGCGCGCAGCCGGGTCGGCGGAATCGTGCACGACGAGTCGGCCACCCGGGCGACGGTGTTCGTCGAGCCCCCGGAGGTGATCGAGCTGGGCAACGACCTGCGCGCCGCCGAGTCGGCCGAGCAGCGCGAAGTGCTGCGCGTGCTGCGCGAGCTGACCGACCTGCTCCGCCCCCGGCGCGAGCAGATCGCGGCGGCCTGGGAGATGTGCATCGCCTTCGACGACCTCTGCGCCCGGGCGCGCTACGCCGTGGAGGTGAACGGCTTCGTGCCGAGCATCGGCGAGGGCCCGCTCAAGATCCGTGCGGGCCGCCATCCATTGCTCGGGACCGAAGCCGTCCCGTTCGACCTCGAGCTCGCCCCCGACGAATTCACCATCCTGGTCTCCGGTCCGAACACCGGCGGCAAGACGGTGCTCATCAAGGCCGTCGGCTTGCTGGCGCTGCTGGCGCAGAGCGGTGTGATCCCGCCGATTGGCCCGGAGTCCTCGCTACCCGTCTTCACCGAGGTGTTCGCCGACATCGGCGACCGGCAATCGATCGCGGCGAGCCTCTCGACCTTTTCGGCGCACGTCGCGGCGCTGCGCGTGATCCTCGAGCGGGCGGGGCCCGGCGCCCTCGTGCTGCTCGACGAGATCGGCAGCGGCACCGATCCGGCGGAGGGCGGCGCGCTCGCCGCCGCCACGCTCAAGGCCCTGACGCGCCGCCGCGCCGTCACCCTCGCGACCACGCACCTGGGCGCCCTGAAGCAGCTCGCCGCCGAGACGGTGGGCATCGTCAATGCCTCACTGCAATTCGATGCCGAAACGCTCACGCCCACATACCGGCTCCTGAAGGGTGTCCCCGGCCGCTCGTACGGGTTGGCTATCGCGCGGCGGCTCGGCGTGCCGGCGGACGTGCTGGCGGAGGCGGAGCGGGCAATCCCCGACGCCGAGCGCACCCTCGACCGGCTGCTGGCCGAAGTCGAAGCGCGCAGCCGGGAGCTCGACACCCGCGGCGAAGCTCTCGCTCGTCGTGCGGCTGAACTGGACGCGATTGAGCAGAACCTCCGCCAAGTCCAGGAGCTCGCCGATCGGGTTACGGCCCGCGAGAAGGCGCTCGATGCCTCCGCGCGCCAGCGCGCCCGCGCCTACCTGCTCGAGGCCCGGAAGACCGTCGAGGCCGCGCTCGCGCAGGCCCGCGCGGCGGTGGACGAGGCGACGGCGAAAGAGGCGCGGCGCATCGTCGAGGACGCGATCGAGAAGACGGGCGGTCAGGCGGACGGGCGGACGGGCGGTCAAACCGACCTCAAGGTCGGCGATCACGTGCGCACCGGTCAAGGCAAGGTGGGCGTCGTTGCGGACATCCGGAGCGATGGCCGTGTGGTAGTTGAAATTGGAGCGATTCGGCTCGTGGTAGCGCCAGACCTCCTGGAACGAGTGGACGGTCCGTCCGCCCGTCCGCCCGTCCGCCCGTGATTCCCGACGACCTCATCGAGCAAGTCCGCGAGGCCGCCGACCTCGTGGGCATCATCGGCG
>DASWLB010000443.1:0-2280 GCA_036396315.1 Alphaproteobacteria bacterium | reverse complement strand
GAGTAGGCGGGCGCGGGCACGCCGCAACGTCCTCGTCGCATCCCCCTCCTCGTTTGCTACACTCCCGCGATGTTCGTGCTCGACCGGGTCGCCAAATCCTTCGGCGCGACGACGGCGCTCCATCCGCTCGACCTCGAGATCGCGGCGGGCGGCACGACCGTCGTCATCGGCCCGTCGGGCTGCGGCAAGTCCACGCTCCTGCGCCTCCTCAACGGGCTGATCGCGCCGACCTCCGGCGCCGTCCGCTTCGAAGGCGAGACGGTGACGCGCGAGACCGCGCCGATGCTGCGCCGGCGCATGGGCTACGTCATCCAGGACGGCGGGCTCTTTCCCCACCTCACCGCGCGCGGCAACGCCGGCCTGATGGCGCGCCACCTGGGCTGGGACCGGGCGCGCATCGCGGCGCGGCTCGGCGAGCTTGCCGCCCTCACCCACCTGCCGGCCGACGCGCTCGATCGCTACCCGGCCGAGTTGTCGGGAGGCCAGCAGCAGCGCGTCGCGCTGATGCGGGCCCTCATGCTCGACCCCGACGTGCTCCTGCTCGACGAGCCCTTGGGCGCGCTCGACCCGATGATCCGCTACGGGCTGCAGACCGAGCTGCGCGACATCTTCCGCGCGCTCGGCAAGACGGTCGTCATGGTGACGCACGACATGGGCGAGGCCGCCTATTTCGGCGATTGCCTCGTCCTGTTGCGCGAAGGCCGCATCGTGCAGCGCGGCACGGCGGCCGAGCTCGTCGGCCGCCCGGCCGATCCGTTCGTCGCCGAATTCGTCACCGCGCAGCGCGGGCTGTCGGACGTCCTGCGCGAGGCGGGCGCGTGAAGCGGGCGCTCCTCGCGCTCGCCGTCGCGGCGCTCGCGTCGGCCGGAGCGCACGCGGCGACGCGGCCCGAGATCGCGATCGGCTCGAAAAAGTTCACCGAGTCCGTGATCCTCGGCGAGATGATCGCGCACCTCGCGCGCGCCGCGGGCGCGAATGCGCTTCACCGCAAGGAGCTGGGCGGCACGCGGGTACTGTGGTCCGCCCTGCTCGCTGGCGACATCGACGTCTATCCGGAATACACCGGCACCATCCTGCGCGAGATCCTCGCGAACGAGACGATCGCGGGCATGGACGCACTCCGCCGCGCACTCGCAGTCCGCGGCGTCGCGATGACGGCGCCGCTCGGCTTCGACAACACCTACGCGATCGGACTCGCCCGCGAGACTGCCGCACGGCTTGGCATCCGGACGATCTCCGATCTCCGCCGCCATCCCGATCTCCGGCTCGGCTTCGGTGAGGAGTTCATGAGCCGCGCCGACGGCTGGCCCGCCCTCAAGGCGCGTTATGGGCTGCCGCACCAGGACGTGCGCGGGCTCGACCACGACTTGGCCTATCGCGGCCTCGCCGCCGGCCATATCGATGCGACGGACACCTACACGACCGACGCGGAAATCGCCTATTACGGCCTCGCGCTGCTCGAGGACGATCTCCGCCACTTCCCGGAATACCAGGCGGTGATCCTGTATCGCGCCGCGATCGCCCGCCGCGCGCCGGAAGCGGTCGCGATGCTGCGGCGTCTCGAAGGACGGATCGACGCGGCGGCGATGTCGGCGATGAACGCGCGCGCGAAGCTCGATCGCGTGGCCGAGACGCAAGTCGCCGCGGCCTTCGTGCGCGAGTCTCTCGGGGTCGCGGCGGCGGCCGAGACGGAGACGATGTGGCACCGGCTATGGGGCAACACGCGCGACCACCTCGGCCTCGTCGCCGCCTCGCTTGGCGCGGCGATCCTGCTCGCCGTGCCGCTCGGCGTCCTCGCCGCGCGCAGGCGCGATCTCGGCCAGGCGATCCTCGCCGTCACCGGGCTCATCCAGACCATCCCCTCGCTCGCGCTCTTCGTATTCATGATCCCGCTATTGGGCATCGGCGGTCCGCCGGCGATGGTCGCGCTGTTCCTCTATTCGCTGCTGCCGATCGTGCGGAACACGCATGCGGGCCTTACCGGCATCTCGCCGTCGCTGCGCGAATCCGCGGAGGCGCTCGGCCTGCCCGCAGGTGCGCGGCTCCGCCACATCGAACTGCCGCTTGCCGCGCGCTCGATCCTCGCCGGGATCAAGACCTCGGCCGTTATCAACGTCGGCACGGCGACCTTGGGCGCGCTGATCGGCGCCGGCGGCTACGGCCAGCCGATCCTCACCGGCATCCGGCTCGACGACGTCGGACTCATCCTCGAGGGTGCGGTACCGGCGGCGCTGCTTGCGCTCGCGGTGCAGGGGCTGTTCGAGATCGCGGAGCGGGCGG
>DASWLB010000442.1:0-2581 GCA_036396315.1 Alphaproteobacteria bacterium | reverse complement strand
ACCGGCCGCTTGCCGGCGTGGGACGATAGGATGGTGAGCTCGTAGCCGCTTGGATCGATCACCTCGAACCAGTCGTGGATCGAGCCGCGCGACATCTTGGTGGGCGCGAGGCCGCGCTTCGCGCATTCGGCGTGCGTCGCGTCCACGTCGTCGACGATCAGGTCGAACGGGCAGGGCGTGCCCGCCTCGATCTTGTCCTTCGCCTTCGAGAACACGACGTGCGTGCCGCCGCGCAGCTCCATCACCGCGAAGTTGCGCTGGCGCACGATGCGGCGGAACCCGAGCCCCTCGTACCATTCGGCCGCCTTGGCCACGTCCGCCACCTCGTGCGAGACATGTCCGATCGCGACCGGCGGACGCGGATCGGCGGCGGCGCGGGATTTCGCTTTCGCTGTCGGCATGGGCGCCTCCCTTCGAAGCCACTATGATAGCACGCGCCGGCCGTTTGCGGCGCGGGCAGGGGCGGGATGCATGGCGGAACGCGGAGGTGGCGAGGGCGCGACGAAGGTCCCGGTCGTGATCGCGGGCGGCGGGCCGGTCGGCATGACCTTGGCCAATTTCCTCCACTTCTACGGCGTGCCCTGCCTCGTCGTGAACCGCGAGAAGTCGAGCCGGCTCACGCCCAAGGGCAGCACGCACAATTCCCGCTCGATGGAGCATTACCGCCGGCTCGGGCTCGCGCGCGCGATCCGCAAGCTCGGGCTCCCCGCCGACCATCCGACCGACGTCGGCTATTTCACCCGGCTCACGAGTTGGGAGCTTGCGCGCCTCGCGATGCCGTCCGAGGCGGAGAAGATGCGCCGGGTCGCCGCCGCCGCGCCGGCCGACCAGGTGCCCGAGCCGATCTTCCGCTGCAACCAGATGTACGTCGAACGCTATCTGTTCGAGCACCTGAAATCGCTGCCGTCGGTCGCCATGCGCTACGGCTGGAGCTGCGTCGGCTTCACCGACCGCGGCGGCGACGTGCGGGTTGAGATCGAGGAGGCGGATACGGGCCGGCGCGAGACCTATGCGTGCGACTACCTCGCCGGGTGCGACGGCGGCCAGGGCGTGGTGCGGCGTGGGCTCGCCATCCGCTACGCCGGCGAGACGCTCAACCAGGACTACATGGGCGGCACGATGGTCGCGAGCTACCTGCGCGCGCCCGACCTGTACCGGACGCTCGACCGGCCGCGCTGCTGGCAGTACTGGATGGTCAACCGCGACGTGCGCGGCAACGTCATCTCGATCGACGGGGCGGACGAGTTCCAGATGGGCACGCAGCTCCGCGCGCCCGACGACCCCATCGACGAGCGCGAGATGGCGCGCCGGTTCCGCGCCGCGATCGGCGTCGACGTCGCGTTCGAATTCCTTCGCCACGCGCGCTGGCGGGGCGGCCAGGCGCTGGTCGCCGACCGGTTCGGCCAGGGGCGCGTGTGGCTCGCGGGCGACGCGGTGCATTTGTTCAGCCCGACCGGCGGGTTCGGCCTCAACACCGGGGTGGACGACGCCGCCAACCTCGCCTGGAAGCTCGCGGCGCTCGTCCAGGGCTGGGGCGGGCCCGCGCTCGCCGCGAGCTACGAGGCCGAGCGCCGGCCGATCGCCATTCGCAACACGTCGGCCTCGGCGCGGCTCGCGCGCAACGTCGGCGCCGTGCCGATCGGGCCGGCGATCGACGCGGATTCGCCCGACGGCGCGGCGGCGCGCGGCGCGGCGAGCGCGTTCCTGTCGAACTTCGGCGAGGAGTTCGCCTCGCTCGGCGTGCAGCTCGGCGCGCGCTACGACGATTCCCCCATTGTCGTTCCCGACGGCACGGCGCCGCCCGCGTTCGATGCGGTCGTGTATCGCCCGAGCGCCTGCCCCGGCGGACGCGCGCCGCATTTCTGGCTCGACGGCCACGTCTCGTTGTTCGACCGGCTCGGGCGCGGCTTCACCCTGTTGCGCTTCGACGGATGCCGCGCGGATGCGGCGCCGCTCGCGCACGCGGCGCGGGCGTGCGGCGTGCCCTTTTCGGTCCTCGACGTCGACGGCGATGAGGCGCGCGACCTGTACGAGCGCGGCCTCGCGCTCGTCCGGCCCGACCAGCACGTCGCCTGGCGCGGCGACCGGTTGCCCGAGGACTGCGCCGCGCTGATCGCGCGCGTCACCGGCTGGGGCGGGGGCTGAACCTCATCCTTCGAGGCGCGCTGCGCGCGCACCTCAGGATGAGGAGCAAAAAAAGAGAACCTCATCCTGAGGAGCGCCCCGCAGGGGCGCGTCTCGAAGGATGAGGTCATTCCGCTACCGAATCCTTCGGGATCGCCGGCGCCCTGAGCCCCATCCGCTCGAGGCGCGGCAGCACCTCGTCGCGGAAATAGGGGAAATGGGCGAGGTAGTTGGCGAATCCCATCGCGAGCGCGCTGACGCCCGCATCCGCGAGGCGCTTCATGGTCGCCGCCACCTCGTCTGGGTCGCCGTCGATGGGCAGCGCGCCGTCCGCTTGTGCGTGGCAATAGGTAAGCCGCGCGGGGCAATCATGCAGGCAACCGTCAACACTACCGGCTGGACCCACCGACCCCGTTTCGATTGTGCCGACCGCTCATACTATGAACTCGACCTAGTG
>DASWLB010000441.1:0-1742 GCA_036396315.1 Alphaproteobacteria bacterium | reverse complement strand
GCCGGCAACATGTTCCCGTTCTGGGCGACGACGACCGAGGCGGCGCATGACGAGGTGCGCCAGATCCTCGGCGCGCGCAAGGCCGTGCCGCACGTCTGGAACTTCCGGACCGGCATCGAGCCGCTGCTGCGCCGCGCGGCCGAGCTGGTGCGGATGAGCGATTCCGAGCGTCGCTCGCTCATCCTGGTCAATCCCGGACTTGCGCCGCAGCGCGCGAGCGTCAGCACGATGTACACGGCCTATCGGCTCAACGACCCGAACGAGGTCATGCCGCCGCACCGCCATTCGCCCAACGCGATCCGCTTCGGGCTGATCGGCCGGCAGAACTTCACCGGCGTCGAGGGCGAGGACATGACCTTCGGCCCCGGCGACATGGTGCTCACCCCGCACGACACCTGGCACAACCACGGCAACACGGGCGATGAGCCGGCGATCAATCTGTCCGTGCTCGACCTGCCGTTGGTCGAAACCTTGAACGCGATCTATTTCGAGCACGACTACAGGGAGATGGAGGACGGGCGGCTGGTCGCGAAGACGGTGCAGTCGGTCCGCGTGCCCGCCGATTACTCCGCCGGCATCTACGGCGCGGGCGGGCTCATGCCGCGCTTCGTGTCGCACGCGCGCGGCACCGGCGCGGCCTCGCCGATGTACATGTACCGGTGGGACGCCATGCGCGGCATGCTCGAACGCCACAAGGACCATGACGGCGATCCATACGAGGCGCTCACCATCGAATACGTCGACCCGACGACCGGCGGGCCGATCTTCAAGACCATGACCTTCTTCGCCCAGATGTTGCGCCCGGGCGAGCGCACGCGCCCCCTGCAGCAGACGGCGAGTCTCCTGGTCGCGCCGTTCGAGGGGCGGGGGCACTGCATGGTCGACGGCAAGCGGTTCGATTGGGAGCCTTTCGACACCGTCGCCGTGCCGGGCGGCAGCTGGCTCGAACAGGTGAACGGTTCGGACCGCGAGCCGGCCATCCTATTCGTCGCGAGCGACGAGCCCGCGCTCAAGGCGTTCGATTTCTACAAGAAATGGGGTCGCACGACCGGCGGCGACACCGTCCGGCTGGTCTGAAGTTCGGGGCTCAAAGCCCGAACCGCTTCCACAACGCCCAGTCCTCGACCGCGGCGATGAGCTCGGCGGCGATCTCGCCCGCGTCGGGGTGCGGCGCGAACAGTCCGAGGCGGCGTTGCAGCAGGGTGCGGCGAACGCCGACCGAACGGAACGCCACCTCGTCGCCGAAGCGTGCCCGCATCACCGTCCGCAGGTCGCCGATGCCGTCGATCAGCCCGAGCGCGAGCGCCTCGCGCCCCGACCAGATCGCGCCCGAAAACAGCTCGTCCTCGGCGCCCTTTAGCCGCGCGCCGCGGCGCGCGCGCACCAGGTCGCGGAACGCGGCGAGGATGTCGGCCTGGATGGCCGCGAGCCGGGCGACGTCCTCCGGCACCTCGGGACGGAACGGATCGAGCATGCCCTTGGCCGCGCCCGTCGTGTGCACACGGCGTTCGATGCCGTAGCGCTCGAGCAGCGCGGGGAACCCGAACCCGGCGGAGATCACGCCGATCGATCCGACGATCGAGGCCGTATCGGCGTAGATATCGTCGGCGGCGAGCGCGAGCCAGTAGCCGCCCGAGGCGGCGACGTCCTCGGCGAACGCGATCACGGGAATGTTGCGCTTGTCGGCCGTCTCGCGGATGCGCCGCGCGATCAGCCCGCACTGGACCGGCGCGCCGCCCGGC
>DASWLB010000440.1:0-1618 GCA_036396315.1 Alphaproteobacteria bacterium | reverse complement strand
GGCATCGACCGCGCCGGCCGGCACCTCTATCCGGTGTTTCCCTACGACCATTTCACGCGCATGGCGGAGGACGACCTCCGCGCCCTCTACGCCTATCTCATGGCGGAGGTCGCGCCCGTCTCGTCCCGACCGCCGCCGAATTCGCTGCCGTTTCCGTTCAACCTGCGCTTTGGCCTCGCCTTTTGGAATCTCCTGTTCCTCGACACGGCCGAGTGGCGGCCCGATCCGGCGCGCGACAAGGATTGGAACCGCGGCGCCTATCTCGTCGAGGGGATCGCGCATTGCGGATCGTGCCACACGCCGCGCAACCCGTTCGGCGCGCTCGAGCGCGGCGCGCGTGCCTTCGACGGCGCGGTCGTCGAAGGCTGGTACGCGCCTGCGCTCAACGGAAGCGCGCCCAAGCGCATCCCGTGGACCGCCAACACGCTCGTCGCCTACCTGATGGACGGCTGGGACCAGGACCACGGCATCGCCGCCGGCCCGATGACGCCGGTGGTGAACAATCTGCGCGAGCGGAAGGAGGACGACGTCTTCGCCATCGCCGCCTACATCCTTTCGCTCGCGGGGGCGCCGCGCGCGGCGGACGAGGCGGCGGCGCGCGAGGCGCGGACCGCCGCCCAGCGGCTCGAATGGGGCCACGCGGACGCGCCGCCGGTGCCGGACGACCCGGCGCTGCGGGCGGGCGCCCAGGTGTTCGAGGCCCAATGCGCCGAATGCCACCGGGCCGGCAGCCGCGCGGTGCCGCTCGCGCTTACCGGCACGGTCAACCAGAAGCAGCCGCTCAACGTCGCCATGATCGCCGCGCACGGCATCAAGCCGCCGCAGGGCGCGCTCGGCCGCTCCATGCCGGGGCGCGGGGATCGCATGTCGGACGAAGAGATGGCGGCGCTGCTCCGCTTCGTCCGCGCCCGGTTCAGCCGCGAGCCGCCCTGGGAGGATGTCGCGGCGGCGGTGCGGGCCGCGCGAGGCGGCGGGTGACGCGCCCCGCCGGTGTGGTAGGCTCGCCGCAAACGCGGGAGGAAACCATGGCCGACCTCAAGCTCAACCTGGTGACCGGGCCGTTCGCCCGAAGGTTCCAACCCCTGTTCGACGGGCGGGTGAAGCCCGAGGGAATCGAGCTCAGCGCCTCGCGGATGGCGATCGACGAGCTGTTCTGGCGCATCCCCAACAAGGACGACATCGACGTGGCCGAGCTGTCGCTCACCGGCTATCTGTGGGGCATCCAGCATGGCAAGGGCTGGACCGCGCTGCCCGTGTTCCCGGGCTGGGTGTTCAGCTGCCACACCGACACCTTGGTGAACGCGGATTCGGGCATCGCGCGGCCCGAAGACCTCAAGGGCAAGCGCGTCGGCGTGCCGGAATACCCGGTGACCGCGATCATCTGGATCCGCAATGCGTTCGAGACGAAGTACGGCGTCAAGCCCGAGGACATAAATTGGTTCGAGGAGCGCACGGCGGAATACAGCCACTACCGGCCGCAGGGGTACCGGCCGCCGAAGCACGTGAAGGTCGAGATCATCCCGAAGGACAAGCGCCTGTGCGACATGCTGATCGCGGGCGAGCTCGACGCGGTGACGCGCTATTTCGGGCGGCCCGAGAACGCGACGGCGACCCATCC
>DASWLB010000439.1:0-3127 GCA_036396315.1 Alphaproteobacteria bacterium | reverse complement strand
CCGCGCACGGGAAGATGCCGCGGCGGGCCGCGCGATTCGGCCGCCCCGGCACTATGTAAAGGCATGGCCTTCGATCCCGGCTTCCTCGACGAGCTGCGCGCCCGGGTTCCGCTCGGCGAGCTGATCGGGCGCCGCGTGCGCCTCATCCGCCGCGGGCGCGAGCTGGTCGGGCTCTGCCCGTTCCACCACGAGAAGACGCCGTCCTTCACCGTGGTCGAGGACAAGGGCTTCTATCATTGCTTCGGCTGCGGCGCGCATGGCGACGCCATCGGCTTCGCCATGCAGACCGAGGGCGTCTCGTTTCCCGAGGCGGTCGAGCGGCTGGCCGCCGAGGTGGGGCTGCCCATCCCCGTCACCACGCCCGAGGAGCGTGCACAGGCCGCCCGCGAAGCGACCTTGCACGGGGTGATGGAAGAAGCGGCCAGATGGTTCGAGGGCGAGCTCAGCTCGGTACGGGGCGAGACGGCCCGCGCCTACCTGGCGCGCCGCGGCCTCGACGAGGCGACCATCGCCCGGTTCCGCCTGGGCTACGCGCCCGACACCCGCACCGCGCTCAAATCGGCGCTCACCCGCGCCCCCGGCGGCGAGATAATCGCCGAGGCGCAGCTCGTCGAGGCCGGGCTGTTGATCAAGCCCGATCCTTCGACAGGCTCAGGAGGCGGCGCGGCCTACGACCGGTTCCGCGGCAGGGTGATCTTCCCCATCGGGGATGCGCGCGGCCGCATCATCGCCTTCGGCGGGCGGGTGCTGGGCGAGGGCGAGCCGAAATACCTAAACTCGCCGGACACGCCGCTGTTTCACAAGGGGCACGTCCTCTACAACTTCGCCAACGCGCGCGAGGCCGCGCGCAAGACCGGGCGCGCGGTCGTCGCCGAGGGCTACATGGACGTGATCGCGCTCGCCCGCGCCGGGTTCGCCGAAGCCGTCGCGCCGCTCGGCACCGCGCTGACCGAGACCCACCTCGAGATGCTTTGGCGCCTGTGCCCCGAGCCGATCCTGTGCTTCGACGGCGACGCGGCCGGGCGGCGCGCCGCGGCGCGCGCCGCCGACCGGGCGCTGCCGATCCTCAAGCCCGGCCAGTCGCTCCGTTTCGCCCTGCTGCCGGCCGGCGACGACCCGGACAGCCTGCTCGCGCGCGAGGGGCGCGGGGCGGTCGATGCGGTGCTCGACGAGGCCTGGCCGCTCGACCGCATGCTGTGGGAGATCGAGGCCGGCCAGACCCGGCTCGATACGCCGGAACGCGTCGCCGGGCTCGAGAAGCGGCTCGAGGATCGCGCCAACCACATCGCCGACCGCAAGGTGCAGTATCAATATCTCGCCTCGTTCCGCACGCGGCTGCGCGAGGAGATGTGGCGCGCGCGCGGACGCCGGCCGGGCGGACGCAGGACGGTCGCTGCCCAACCCATGGCCGCCGCCGGCGCGCGTACCGATCCCGCCGCCCTCGCGCGGCGCCAGGAGCAGAGCCTGTTGGCCTGCCTCATCAACCATCCCGACCTGCTCGACGAATTCGCCGAACCCCTTGGCCAGATTGAGCTTTCCGAGGCATCGCTTGACAAGGTTCGTCAGGAAATCTTAAGAGTTTGCGGGCAAGCATCGGCACTTGACTCGGCCGCCCTCAGGCTCCACCTGAGGAAAGCCGGTTTGGCCGAAGCTTTGGCTACGCTTGAAGGGCCTGAGTTGCGCGCCCATGACGGGTTCGCGCGGGCGGGGGCGCCGGCGGCACGTGCGCGGATGGGCTTGGTGCAGGTCCTTGCCCGATACCGCCGTGGCGCTTGGCGGGTTGAGCTCGATGAGGCCGAGAGGGCGTGGCTCGAGAACCAGAACGAAACGAACTGGGCCCGGTGGCAGGAATTGTTCGAAGCGAGCAAACGCGCGGAGACCGACGCGTCGGCGCTCGACGACGACGAGTTCGCCGCGCCGGGTGGAACGCAAGCAACCTCATAGCGTAGGGGTGGCGGGGCGGCCGTGCCGATAGCGCGGCCGAGGCGCCCGCCTCATGCGTGGACGGGACATAGATGGCGACGAAGGCTGTGAACGTGGCGGCGGACGGTGTGGAACACGGGGCGGAGGCTGCGCCCGACACGCCGCTGATCGATTCCGTCGAGGCGACGCTCAAGAAGCTCATCGGGCGCGGCAAGGAGCGCGGCTTCGTCACCTATGACGAGCTCAACAGCGCGCTGTCCTCCGACGAGGTGTCGAGCGAGCAGATCGAGGATGCGATGACCCAGCTCTCCGAGCTCGGCATCAGCGTCGTCGAGCACGAGGAAGCCGAGGAGCCGGCGCCGAAGGTGGCGACCGCCGCCGCCGAGGACGAAGCCGAGGAGGACGAGGCGAAGCCCGAGGGCGCCAAGTCGGGCGGCGTGGACGACGAGGATCTCGGGCGCACCGACGATCCGGTGCGCATGTATCTGCGCGAGATGGGCTCGGTCGAGCTGCTCTCGCGCGAGGGCGAGATCGCGATCGCCAAGCGCATCGAGGCCGGCCGCGAGAAGATGATCGCGGCGATCTGCGAAAGCCCGCTCACCTTCCGCGCCATCATCGAATGGCGCAAGGCGCTGGTCGAGAACAAGACCTTGCTGCGCGACATCATCGATCTCGACGCGACCTACGGCGGCGGGCCGGGGCCCGACAAGTCGGCGCGCAACGGCGAGGACGAGGACGAGGACGATTCGATCGCCCGCACCGCCGAGGACGATTCGGAGGACGCGGAGCCTGCGCCCGGCGCGCCCGCGGAGGACCCGGACGGCGACGAGGCGACGGTGTCGCTGTCGGCGATGGAAGCCGAGCTGATGCCGACGGTCCTCGAGAACCTCGACGCGATCCACGCGACCTACGCGAAGCTCGCCCGGCTGCAGACCCGCAAGCTCGCCTCGCTCCAGGGCGAGGAGGATTTCAGCCGCGCCTCCGAGCGCCGCCACGACAAGATCCAGGACGAGATCGTCGCGCTGGTGAAGGGCGTGCGGCTCAACAACGCGCGCATCGAGCAGCTCGTCGATCAGCTCTACGGCTACAACAAGGAGCTGATGGGGCTCGAGGGCAAGCTGATGCGGCTTGCCGAGCGCGCCAAGATCAAGCGCGAGGAATTCCTCGTCCAGTACGTGGGCAAGGAGCTCGACCCCAACTGGAT
>DASWLB010000438.1:0-7165 GCA_036396315.1 Alphaproteobacteria bacterium | reverse complement strand
CAGGGATGGCGCTCGCGGCGGCAAGCCCGGCGTGGGCCGGGTGCAGCGATCCGGGCCGGCCCGACGTGGATTGGCGGCGCTGCTACTTCAACGAGCAGGTGCTGATCGAGGTCGACCTCACCGGCGCCAATTTGCGCGGCGCCTCGTTCAACCGCGCCGACCTTACCGGGGCGAACTTCACCGGGGTGCGGGCCTACGGCATCAAGTTCAACTCGGCGGTCCTCAAGGGCGCGATCTTCACCAAGGCCGAGCTGCAGGAAGCGGATTTCACCCGGGCCGAACTCGCCGGCGCCTCGTTCCAGGAGGCGGACCTCCGGCGCGCCCAGTTCTTCCGCGCCGACCTCAAGGGCGCGAACCTCGCCGGCGCGCAATTGGTGGGCGCCAACTTCTCCCAGGCCGACCTGACCGGCGCGCTGTGGACCGACGGCAAGACCAAGTGCGGCGAAGGCTCGATCGGCGCGTGCCGGTGATCCGGTTGGCCCGCCGTTGGCGAGGCGCGTGCGACTGAAGCGCGCCGCGGAATTTCGGCGCCGCGCGGTCGAATGGGCGCGGCGGGCCCTGCGTCACGACCGCACCGTGATGTGGGGTCTCGCCGTCGTCATCGGCGCGGCGGCAGGTTACGGCTCTCTCGCCTTCCGCGAAACGATCTATCTCGTGCAGGGGCTGGCCTACGGGCTTTACGGCGAGCCCCTGTTCGCGCGCGTCGCGTCGCTACCGGCCTGGCAGGTGGTCGGCGTGCCCGCGCTGGGCGGGCTTGTCATCGGGCTGTTCATCCGCTTCGCGCTGCCCGACCGGCGGCCGCACGGCGTCGCCGACGTCATCGAGGCGGCGGCGTTGCGGTCCGGGCGGATGAGCGGTCGCGCCGGCGTCACGGCGGCGATCGCGAGTGCGGTCTCGCTCGGGGTCGGCGCCTCGGCGGGGCGCGAAGGGCCGGTCGTCCATCTCGGCGCCGCGGTCGGATCATGGGTCGCGCGCCGTATCGGGCTCGGTCGATCTCTCACCGTCAACCTCCTCGGGTGCGGGGTCGCCGCGGCGATCGCCGCCTCGTTCAACGCGCCGATCGCGGGCGTTTTCTTCGCCCTCGAGGTGGTGGTCGGCCACTACGCCCTGTCGGCCTTCGCGCCGGTGGTGCTGGCTTCTGTCATCGGCACCGTCGTCGCGCGCGGCCATTACGGCGATTTCCCGGCCTTCGTCGCGCCCGGCCAATCGATCGTATCGCTTTGGGAGTTCCCGGCCTTCGCGCTGCTTGGCGTCGTCGCGGCTGTGCAGGCGATCGTGCTGTTGCGCTCGATCGGCTGGGTGCAGCAGGCGGTGGAACGCTCGAAAGTGCCGGCCTGGCTCGCCCCGGCCGCGGGCGGGGTCGCGATCGGGTTGATCGCGCTTGCCCTGCCGCAGGTCCTCGGCGTCGGATACGCGCCGACCGATGCCGCGCTCAAGGGCGAGATCGGTCTTGCGCTGCTTATCGCGCTGGCCGTGGCCAAGACGGCGGCGACCGCGATCACGCTGGGCTCCGGATTCGCGGGCGGCATCTTCTCGCCGTCTCTTTTCCTCGGCGCGATGGTGGGCGGCGCGTTCGGCGTCGTCGCCACCGAGGCGCTGCCGGCTTTGTCGTCGGGGCCGCAGGCCTATACGCTGGTCGGGATGGGCGCCGTGGCGGGACCGGTCCTGGGCGCGCCGATTTCGACCGTGCTCATCATGTTCGAACTGACCCAGGACTACGCGCTCACCATCGCCGTGATGGTCGCGGTGGTGATCGCGACGGCGATCACGCGGCGGCTCGATGGGCCGTCGTTCTTCGCCCGGCAGCTCGCGCGGCGCGGGCTCAACCTGAGCGGCGGGCGCGAGGTCGGGCTGCTCGCCGCACTTCGGGTCGCCGACGTGATGCGGCGCGAGTACGACTCGGTCCCGCCGTCCTGCCCGCTTTCGGAGGTCCGCGAACACCTGACGCGCGCGCCCTACGGCGAAATCTTCGTCGTCGACGCGGACGGGCGGCTCGTCGGCACCATCACCCTGGCCGACCTGTCCGAGGCGGCGTTCGACACCTCGATGGACGGGCTGTTGAACGCGGACGATGTCGCGCGGCGCACGCCCGCCATGCTCGCCGCGGGCGACGGGCTCGATCGGGCGCTCAGCGAGATGAACCGCACGGGCGAGGAACATTTCGCGGTGGTCGCCGACCGCGAGGGCCGCCGGGTGGTGGGTTTCGTTCATCAGGTGGACGTGATGGCGGCCTACAACCGTGCGCTCATCGCCGCCCGGGCGGAGGAGCGCGGCGAAGCCTGAGCACCCTTCCGCCCGTTGTGCGGAAGGTCTACAAGGGCGCAAAGACTGTCGCTCCGCAGGGCACGACCATGTACGGCTGGCGCGCGCGCATCGGAATGATCATCCCCTCCACCAACGCGGTGGCGGAGCCGCAGGTGCGCATGATGGCGCCCGACGGCGTCGAGTTCCACACGACGCGGCTCGCCTTCGCCGGCACGTCGGAGGCGAACGTCACGCGCTTCATCGCCGAAGCCGGCGACGGCGCGAAGCTCTTGGCCGACGCGGGCGTCGACATGGTGGTGCTCAACTGCACCGCCGCGAGCATGTTCCGCCCGGGGATCGATGCGGAAGCGGTCGGCATCATGACCGAAGCCTCGGGCAAGAAGTGCACCACCGTTTCGCGCGGGGTGGTGGATGCGCTGCGCACGCTCGAGGCGCGCCGCGTCGTGCTCACCTCGCCCTACGAGACCAACGCCCGCGAGCAGGCCTTCCTCGAGCATCACCAGATCGCCGTGCTCAACGAGGTCGGGTTGAAGCTCAAGCCGCAGCAATTCCCCAAGGTCGAGCCCGGCGACTGGTACCGCCAGGTGCGCGCCCAGGAAGACGAGTCCGCCGACGCCTATTTCCTGAGCTGCACCGCCGTGCGCACCGCCGAGGTGATCGAGACGCTCGAGCGCGACCTCGATCGGCCGGTCGTGACCTCGAACCAGGCAATGGTCTGGCACTGCCTGAAGGAGCTTGGCGTGCGCGTGGGCGTGAAAGGGTACGGGCGCCTGTTCGAGACCTTGGCGGCGTGATCGGCCGCTCCTCATCCTTCGAGACGCCTGCTTCGCAGGCTCCTCAGGATGAGGATTTCTTTTTCTTCCTCATCCTGAGGAGCGTCCGAAGGACGCGTCTCGAAGGATGAGGGACCTCAATAGCTCGGGTTGATCCTGAGCCAGTTGTTGCGGTCGATCGAACGCACGCCCACCTCGCGCACCGTCATGCCGTCGAGGATGGTGATCGGCACCGTCGCGCCGGCCGGCCCCACCGCCCACATCTTGCGGTAGAAGTCGGCGAGGCCGGCGACCGGCTCGCCGCGCACCCCGAGCACCAGGTCGCCCGGCTTGATGCCGGCCTTGGCGGCAGGCCCCTCGGGCTGGACGAACCCGACGATCAGGCGTCCGCGCATCTCTTCGGTCGAGACGCCGAGCCACGGGCGGGCGGCGCCGGCGCGCCGGCCGGTCGTGAGCAGGTCGGCCATGATCGGGGTGAGCTTCTCGATCGGCACGAACATGTTGCCCGGCACCGGCACGTCCGGCCGGATGGCGTTGGGCACCAGCAGCGAGCCGATGCCGACGAGCTGGCCTTCGGTCGAAAACAGCGCCGCGCCGCCGAACTGGCGATAGGCGGGGGCGGTGAACACGGCGTCCTCCAGCAGGTACTCCCACGCGCCGGCAAAGGCGCGGCGCGACACGACGTAGGCGGCGGCGGCCGATTCGCGCCCGCCGGCGCCGGCGACGATCACCGGGTCCTTCTCCTGCAGCGCCTTCGAATTGCCGAGGGCAACCGGCTTCACGTTGGGCGCGACCGCCGCGCGCACCAGCCCGAACCCCGAGGCGTGGTCGTAGGCGACGGGCTTCGCCGGCACGGAGCGGCCGTTGTTGAAGCGGAGCGTCACGTCGCTCGCCTCGAGGATGAGATAGCCGATGGTGAGCACGAGGCCCGAGCCGTCGATGAGGACGCCGTTGCCCTCGCGCTCGGTGCCGAGATTGTTCGCCGTGCGCGCGTCCGATGGAACCTTGGAGCTCAAACTCACGACGGCGTCGAGGACGACGGGATCGAACTCGGCCGCGGTCGCTCCGAACGGGATCGCGAGCGCGAGGCATGCGGCGAGACCTGCGCGAAGCGGGCGGGAGCGCCGGGGCGAGGCCGGGTATTGCATGGGCGGAACCTCCTTGGAGGCGATACGCATGATACCACATATCGGGGCGAGCGCGCTGCGCGCCGCCGATTCGCCAATTCGCCGCCGGAACGGGCCGCCCGCTCTGCTATACTCCGCCGCCCATGTCCGACCCTTACGCGATCGAGGAAGCGCCCGCCCCAGGGGCGGCGCCGGTGCCCGCGGCGCGCGCCGAAGGCGCCTATCTGCGCGCCCTCAACCCGGTGCAGCGCGAAGCCGTCGAGACCACCGAGGGCGCGCTCCTCGTGCTCGCCGGCGCCGGCACCGGCAAGACGCGCGTTCTGACCACGCGCCTCGCCCATATCCTGATCGCCGGCAAGGCGTTCCCCGGCCAGGTGCTGGCCGTCACCTTCACCAACAAGGCGGCGCGCGAGATGGGCGCGCGGGTGGCCGGGCTGCTCGGCCGCGCCGCCGACGGGCTGTGGCTCGGCACGTTCCACGCCATCGCGACGCGCATCCTGCGCCGCCACGCCGAGCTTGCCGGGCTCCAGTCGGGCTTCACCATCCTCGACGCCGACGACCAGCTCCGGCTCCTCAAGCAGGTCATGCAGGCCGCCAACCTGGACGACAAGCGCTGGCCGGCGCGCGGCCTGATGAACCTGATCCAGCGCTGGAAGGACCGCGGGCTTGCGCCCGACAAGGTGCCGGCGGGCGACGACGGCGGCTACGCCGCCGGCCAAGCGGTCGCGCTGTATCGCGCCTACCAGCAGCGGCTCGCGGCGCTGAATGCCTGCGACTTCGGCGACCTCTTGCTGCATTGCCTCACCCTGTTCACGCGCCACGCCGACGTGCTCGCCGAGTACCAGCGGCGCTTCAAGTACATCCTGGTCGACGAGTATCAGGACACCAACGTCGCGCAGTATCTCTGGCTTAGGCTCCTCGCCCAGGGCCACCGCAACATCTGCTGCGTCGGCGACGACGACCAGTCGATCTATTCCTGGCGCGGCGCCGAGGTGGGCAACATCCTGCGCTTCGAGAAGGATTTCCCGGGCGCCAAGATCATCCGGCTCGAGCAGAACTACCGCTCGACGCCCGAGATCCTCGCCGCCGCCTCGGGCCTGATCGCGAAGAACGTCGGGCGTCTCGGCAAGACCCTGTGGACCGAGAACGGTCGGGGGGCGAAGGTCCGCGTCCGCGCCATCTGGGACGGCGAGGCCGAGGCGCGCGCCATCGCCGAGGAGATCGAGGTATTGCGGCGCGACGGCGAATCGCTCGACGGCATCGCGGTCCTGGTGCGCGCCGGCTTCCAGATGCGGGAGTTCGAGGAGCGCTTCATGACCGTCGGCCTCCCCTACCGGGTGGTCGGGGGCCCGCGCTTCTACGAGCGCGCCGAGATCCGCGATGCGATCGCGTATTTGCGCGTGATCGCGCAGCCTTCCGACGACCTCGCCTTCGAGCGCATCGTGAATGTCCCGAAGCGCGGCATCGGCGACGCCACGATGCACACCGTCCACGCGCTCGCCCGCGCCGAGTCTGTGCCGCTGCTCGCCGCCGCCGGCCGCCTCGCCGAGACCGACGAGTTGAAGCCGCAGGCGCGCGCGGCGCTCCGCCGGCTCGCCGCCGACTTCGCGCGCTGGCGGGCGCTTGCCGAGACGGTGGACCAGGTCGAGCTCGCCGAGACCGTGCTCGAGGAATCCGGCTACACCGACATGTGGAAATCCGACAAGTCGCCCGACGCGCCCGGCCGGCTCGAGAACCTCAAGGAACTGACCACCGCGATGGAGGAGTTCGAGAACCTCGCCGGGTTCCTCGAGCATGTCAGCCTGGTGATGGAGAACGAGGGGAGCAACAACGGCGAGCGGGCGAGCCTGATGACTTTGCACGCCGCCAAGGGGCTCGAGTTCGACACCGTGTTCCTGCCCGGTTGGGAGGAGGGGCTGTTCCCGCACCAGCGCACGATCGACGATGCGGGCTCGGCCGGGCTCGAGGAGGAGCGGCGCCTCGCCTATGTCGGGCTGACGCGCGCGAAGAAGCGCGCCGCCGTGTCGTTCGTCGCCAACCGGCGGGTGCACAACCAGTGGACCTCGGCCATCCCGTCGCGCTTCGTCGACGAGCTGCCGGCCGAGCATGTCGAGGTGGTGTCCGATTCCGGCCTCTATTCGGGCGCCGCCGTGTTCCCCGGTGCGGGCGGCTTCGCCAACGCCGGCGCCGCGTACGACTGGGACCGGCGCTCCACCGGGCGCGGCCCCGGCTTCGACAGGTTGCGCTCGGCGCGCACAAGGCGCGACCTGGTGATCGAGGGCGCCGCGCGCCCGGTGCGGAACGCGGCGGCCGAGGGCCTCGCCGTCGGGAGCCGCGTCTTCCACCAGAAGTTCGGCTATGGGCGTGTCCGCGCGGCCGAGGGCGACAAGCTCGAGATCGAATTCGACAAGGCCGGCCGCAAGAAGGTGCTCGCCTCCTTCGTCGCGGCGGCGTGAGGGGGGCGGCGCGGGCTACGGTGCCCAGCGCGTCACGCCGGCAGGCCGGCCCGGCGCAGGTCGCCGATCGGCGCCTCCAGGTCAGCTCCCCGGCCGCGCGTACACCTTCGACTTCAGAAGCTCGTAGTCGACGGCGTATTTCTGCGTGTCGTTCTCCGCCCATTTCGCGCTGTAGATCGTGTCGAGATAGGCCCTGCGCGCGGCGCCGGTAAGCTCGATCGTCTTCACGCCCGCCGCGGCCAGCCGCGCGTTGTCGACGGCCGACTTCTCGGCGAGAATCGCGTCGCTGTCGCGCTCGTACGCGAGGCCCTGCGCGACGAGCAGATCCTGGTGCGCCTTGCTCAATCCGCGGAAGCTGTCGAGATTGATCACCGTCATCGTCGTCGAGTGGAAGAAGTTCGGCGCGATCCGGTACTTCAGGAACCGTTCCCAGCCGTACAGCGCGACGGAGCCCTCGGGCCACGCGAGCCCGTCGACGAGACCGCGTTCGAGCGCGGTATAGACCTCGTCGGGCGCGATGGTGATGGGCGTCGCGCCCATCAGC
>DASWLB010000437.1:0-1952 GCA_036396315.1 Alphaproteobacteria bacterium | reverse complement strand
GGCTGGAAAAACAACCCCGCCCTGCCCGACGGCGTGGTCTACGAGGGCGTCGCCGAATATGGCGGCAAACCGCAGCGCTTCCGCGGCGAGACCGGGGCGCAGAGCGCCATCGTGCCGGCGCTCGACGCGTTCCTCGGCGTCGCCCACGCCGACGATCCGCTGCGCGCCTATCTTTCGGAGATGCGCGACTACATGCCGCCGGCGCACCGCGCCTTCCTCGCCGCCATCGAAGCGGCGCCGCCGCTCCGCCCGTTCGTCGCCCACGCCGGCGAGCGCCACCGCGCGCTGCGCCAAGCCTACGATGCCTGCGTCGGCCACATCGAGCGGTTCCGCACCGTCCACCTCGAGTTCGCGGCGAGCTACATCCACAAGCAGGCGCAGTCGGACGGCGCCAACCCGAACGCGGTCGGCACTGGCGGCACGCCGTTCATGGCCTATCTGCGCAAGCACCGCGACGAGACGGCCGCGCACCGGATCGCGCAGTCGGACGAGAGCTAACGATCCCTTGCTCAGACCAGATTTCCTCCCCCGTTCGCCCTGAGTTCGCCCGCGCGGAGCGCACGACGTGTCGAAGCACGAACGGACTTTGTTATTACGTGTGAATTCGCTTCAGAGCATCCGGCGCAGCGCGGTCTTCAAGACCTTGCCGTAATTGTTCTTGGGCAGCGCATCGACGAAGCGGTAGAGGCGCGGCCGTTTGAACCGCGCGATGTTGTCGAGGCAGAGCGCGTCCAGCTCACGCTCGGCGACGGAGGCGCCGGCCCGCGCCACGACGAACGCGACGACCTCCTCGCCCCAGTCGGGATGCGGCCGCCCGACCACCGAGGCCTCCGCAAGGCCAGGGTGTTTCAACAGCACTTCCTCCACCTCGCGCGGATAGATGTTGGCCCCGCCCGAGATGATCACGTCCTTGGACCGGTCGCGCAGCGTGAGGAAGCCGTCCGCGTCGAATTCGCCGAGATCGCCGGTGTGCAGCCAGCCGCCGCGCAAGGTCTCGGAGCTGGCTTGCGCGTTCCGCCAATAGCCCTGCATCACGACGTCGCCGCGCACCAGCACCTCGCCGATCTCGCCGGGCGCGAGCGGCCGGTCGTCGGCGCCGCACACGCTCACCTCGACGCCCGCGAAGGCGCGACCGACAGAGGCGAGGCGCGCGGTATAGCGCGGATGCGCCGTGTCGATATGGGCGTCACGCGCGAGGCAGGTGATGGTCATCGGCGATTCGCCCTGGCCGTAGATTTGAACAAGGCGCGGCCCAAGAATCTCGAGCGCCTTGACGCAGTCGGCCGCGTACATCGGCCCACCGCCATAGACGATGGTCTTCAGGTTGCGCAAATCCGCCTCGCGCGCGGCCGGCGCGTTCACGAGGCGCATCACCATGGTCGGCGCGAAGAAACAGGTGATGCCCGCATGCGCGCGCATCAGCCGGACCATCTCGTCGGGCTCGAACCCGCCGCTTTCCGGAACCACCTGGCAGGCAGCGCGCGCGAGGTGCGGCAAGATGTACAGGCCCGAACCGTGCGACATCGGCGCGGCGTGGACGATGCAATCGCCCGGCGCGATCGCATCGACGCTGGTGAAATAGCACGCGGTCATGGCGCGCAGGTTGCGGTGCGTCAGCATCGCCCCCTTGGGCCGGCCCGTGGTGCCCGAGGTATAGAACAGCCAGGCGAGCGAATCCGCGCCCACTTCGCGTGCGGCGATTGGATCGTGTTCGTGGAGCCGGGCGTAATCCCGGCTGCCGGCGCGCAGCACCGCTTCGACCGCGCCGACGCCCGAAGCCGCCTCGCCGACGGCCGACTCGAGATCGTCGGTTGCGACGCACACCCGTGCGCCCGAATTGTCCAGGATGTAGGCGAGCTCGCGGGGATGGAGCTTGGCGTTCATCGGCACGGCCACGAGCCCGGCGTGCCAGGCGGCGAGCAGCACCTCGGCAAACTCGGGCGTGTTGCGCA
>DASWLB010000436.1:0-2115 GCA_036396315.1 Alphaproteobacteria bacterium | reverse complement strand
CCTTCCGGCGCCACGGCGAGGTTTGTCAGAATACGTTTTGCGCGGTCACCATGCACCACAGCATGGGGATCGAGAGCATCGTGTTGGTGCGCGAGAACAGCATCGCCGTACGGCCGGCCTTGGCGCGGTCGGCGCCTTCCTTCTGAATGATGCCGAGCGCGATCTTCTGGTTCGGCCAGATCACGAACCAGACGTTGAACCACATGATGGTGCCGAGCCACATGCCGATGCCGATCTGCGTGTGCTTGGCGACGCCGTCGGTGAGGCCGATTGCGATCGCATCCACCAGGTAGCCGCTCATCCACGCGAGGATGATGCCCCAGATGATCGTGGACATCGCGCCCCAGCGGAACCAGAACAGCACCGCCGGCGCGATGTGGCCGGTGACCGCGGGCCGCTGCGCCTCGGGGATCTTCGGCATGGTCGGCACCTGGACGAAGTTCAGGTAGTAGAGAAGGCCGATCCACATGATGCCGCTGATGACGTGCAGCCAGCGCACCAGCACGGTCCACCAAGCATGGTCGAACGCGGCCCCCATGCCGGAATGCCAGGCGGCGACGATGATGATGAGGACGATCAGCAGCACCACGCCGGATGTCACGGTGTAGTTCAGGTTCGTGAGTAGCTTGACCATTTCCGGACTCCCCCTCCGTCGAATTGCCCATTTCACTACGGAACCAAGGGCTTGCCTCGCACGCCGTGCGGCGGCGGCGATTGCGCGCAATGCTGTACCCGTGTGTGGCCGCCGTCAAGCGGCGGAGATTCGGGGTGGGTTGGGGATCAGTCCGCCGAAGCGTCGGCCTCGGCGCGCGCCATCGCGGCGAGCGCGCGCTCGGCGGCGGCGGCGCCCGATCGCACGCTGCCCTCGATCGTGGCGGGAAGGTCTGTATCGGTCCAATCGCCCGCGAGCACGAGATTTGCGAGCGCGGTCTCGGGTCGTGGACGGGCGGCGACCGCGGCGGGCGTCTGGGCGAACGTCGCGCGCCTCTCCTTGATGATGCGCCACGGCGGCGTCCGGCCGAGATTGCGCCCGAGGGCCTTGGCGCAGTCCGACCACAGCTCGACGGCGAGCTCGTGATTCGCCACGTCGGCGATCGCGTCCGCCGCGCTTACCGTGACCGACAGCACGTCGCCGCGCGCGAACAGCCATTGCGCCGTGCCGCCGAGGAGGCCGAGGATCGGGCGCCCACCCGGCAAGGCGACGGTCTCGTCGAGCCGGAAATGGGCATTGACGATGGCGCGGCTTTCGCGCGGCGGCCTCGCGTCCGGCCACAGCTCGGCGCAGGCTTCGGGCGGCACGGCGAGGACGACGGCGTCGTCGGCGCCGAGGCGCATCAGCCCCTCGACGAAGTGGAGGCCGATGGCGCGGCCGCGGTAGTGCTCGATGCCGCGCAGCCGCGCCTGGTAGCGAAGCACGGCGCCGCGCCGGCGCAAGGTCTCGATCGCCGGGTCGATCAGGGTCGGCGACAGCCCGGCGGGAAATACGGTCGGTCGCGACGCCGCCTCGCCCTTCAGCAGGGTTTCGGCGATCACCCGCCACAGGAGGCGCGCCGAGGCCTCGGTCGCGTCCGTGTTCATCACGGCGCGGCAGATCGGCTGCCAGAGCGCTTCGAACAGCGGGCCCGTCCGCGCAACGCAGTCCGCGACCGTCGCATCGCCGCGGGCGCGGGCGAGACGCAGCGCATCACGAAGGTAGTCGCCCGCGCGCGTGCCCGGCACGCGCCGTCCAGCGAGGAAAATCCAGCCTGCCAATAAGCCGCCAGAGGGCCGGACCTCCCAATGCCGTCCGCTGGCTAGGTCGAGGAACGGGAAGGAAGCCGGGGCGATCTCGGATGTCGCGCCGGCGCGGCCGATCTCGGCAAGATAGGCGCGCGTGGCGAGATTCGCGCCCATCACCATGTGATTGCCGTTGTCGATGACCCGGTCGATGGTCTCGTCGTGTAACGATCGGCAACGCCCGCCGGCGCGGCCCGCCGCCTCGTACACGGCGACCTTGCGGCCCGCCGCGGTGGCGCGCAACGCGCAGGACAAGCCCGACAGGCCGGCGCCGATGACGTGGAGCGTCCCGGTCATCGGCGCGTCCGGCGGCGAAGGACGTCGCCGGCGACCGCGCGC
>DASWLB010000435.1:0-3070 GCA_036396315.1 Alphaproteobacteria bacterium | reverse complement strand
ATCCGGTGATCACAAGTTCGGTCGCGACCACGAGGTCGGCGCCGGCCTCGGCGGCCCGCCTGCGCGCCTCGCGCAATCGGCGCGCGTTGCCGTCCACGTCGCCGACAGTCGGGTTCATCTGCGCCAGCGCGATTTGAAGCGGGTCGGTCATGGGCGGCGGCATCGGGGGCTCTGGCGATCGCGAAATCGCCCGGCTTCACAGGGGCTTAAGTACAAGCCTTGAGGCGCCGTGGCAATGGGGAGCGCGCCCCGTCCGGCTCAGCTCGCGGCGCTGGCGGCGACGCGGTGGGCGCCGTTCTGGGTGTAGCGCTCGGCCTTGAGGTGGCCCGCGAGCAGGAACGCGAGCTCGAGCGCCTGGGTCGCGTTGAGCCTGGGATCGCAGTGGGTGTGGTAGCGGTCGGACAGCGCCTTCTCGGTGATCGCCTGGGCGCCGCCGGTGCATTCGGTGACGTTCTGGCCGGTGAGCTCGAGATGGACGCCGCCCGGATGCGTGCCCTCGGCGCGGTGCACGGCGAAGAACCCTTCGACCTCGGAGACGATGCGGTCGAACGGCCGCGTCTTGTAGCCGGTCGAGGACTTGATGGTGTTGCCATGCATCGGATCGCACGACCACACGACCTGGCAACCTTCCCGCTTCACCGCGCGGATGAGCGGCGGCAGCTTGTCCGCCACCTTGTCGTGCCCCATGCGGCAGATCACGGTGAGGCGGCCGGGGACGTTCTCCGGGTTGAGGATCGCGATCAGCCGGAGGAAGTCGTCGACCGAGAGCGTCGGCCCGGCCTTCATGCCGACCGGGTTCTTGATGCCGCGCAGGAACTCGACGTGCCCGCCGTCGGGCTGGCGCGTGCGATCGCCGACCCACAGCATGTGCGCCGCGGTGTCGTACCAGTCGCCGGTCGTGGAATCGACACGCGTCATCGCCTGCTCGTAGCCGAGCAACAGCGCCTCGTGCGAGGTGTAGAAGTCGGTCTCGCGGATCTGCGGCGTCGTCTCCGAGGTGAGCCCGCACGCCGCCATGAAGGCGAGCGTCTCGTCGAGCCGGTCGGCCAAGTCGCGGTAGCGCTCGGCCTGCGGCGTCTCATCGAGGAACGACAATGTCCAGCGGTGCACCTGGTGCAGGTCGGCGTAGCCGCCCTGGGCGAAGGCGCGGATCAGGTTGAGCGTCGCCGCCGACTGGTTGTAGCCCTGGATCATGCGGGCGGGATCGGGCCGGCGCGCCTCGGGTGTGAACTCCATGGCGTTGACCATGTCGCCGCGATAGCTCGGCAAGGTCACGCCGCTTTGGGTCTCGGTGTCCTCGGTGCGCGGCTTGGCGAACTGGCCCGCCATGCGCCCGACCTTGACCACCGGGCAGGCGGCGCCGAAGGTCAGCACCACCGCCATCTGGAGCAGCACGCGGAACATGTCGCGGATGTTGTTGGGGTGGAATTCGGCGAAGCTTTCCGCGCAGTCGCCCCCCTGCAGCAGGAAAGCACGGCCCTGGGCCACCGCCGCGAGGTGGGCGCGCAGCCGCCGCGCCTCGCCCGCGAACACGAGCGGCGGGTAGTTCCGAAGCGTCTTCTCGGCCGCCGCGATCGCGGCCGCGTCCGGATAGTCCGGCATCTGCCGGACCGGCATGGTTCGCCACGTATCCGGCGCCCACTTCGCCGCCATGTCGCGTCTCACGGTTGACCTTTGAATGGAGCGCACCCTATACGCCGGTTGCGCCCGGATTTCCAGTAATTCTACCCGTTTCGGCCGTAAAGAAAGCCTTATCCGGAGGCCCTATTCGGCCAGGACGGCCTCCTTCACCGGCTCCTTGGCGGCGCCGGGCCAGCCGGTGTGGGTGATGTCGAAGATCGCCGCCCCGTCCGGCGTCTTGTACTTGATCTCGAAGGCGCCCTGGCCTGCCGGCGGCGGGCCCTGGTGGAAGGTGGCGCCGGCCTTCACCACCTGCGCCTGCGCGCCCTCGAGGTCGTCGACCCACATGCCGAAATGGTGCAGACCGGCGGGGAAGCCTGGGCGCGAGCGGATGATGGTGACGTTCATCACCCCGTCGCTGAGCGAGCACGCGTTGTCGTTCTCGCGCACGATCTTCATGTCGAAGGCGTCGCGGTAGAAATGCGCCGCCGCGATCGCGTCGTCGGCGTAGAGCGCGATGTGCCTGAGCTTGGCCATGACGTCCTCCTCCGGGTCTACTCCGCCGCGCGCGAAGCCGCCTCGGGCTCGGGCACGGCGGTGCGCATGGTGACGAACTCCTCGGCGGAAGTCGGGTGGATGCCGACGGTCGCGTCGAACTGCGCCTTGGTCGCGCCGCACTTCAAGGCGACGGCGATCCCTTGGACGATCTCGCCCGCGTCCGCGCCCACCATGTGGCAGCCGACGACCCGGTCGGTCGTCCGGTCGACGACGAGCTTCATCATGGTGCGCTCGTCGCGCCCGGAGATCGTGTGCTTGAGCGGCTTGAAGGTGGAGCGGTAGATGACGACCGCGGGGTGGCGGGCGCGCGCCTCCTCCTCCGTCATCCCGACCGTGCCGATCGGCGGCTGCGAGAACACCGCGGTCGCGACGTTCGAATAGTCGAGCGTCGCCTTCTCACCCTTGAACATCGTGCGCGTCACCGCCATCGCCTCGGCGATGGCGACGGGTGTGAGCTGCATGCGGTTGGTGCAATCGCCGATCGCGTAGATCGAGTCGACATTGGTTTTGTAGTGCTCGTCGACGACGACCGCATTGTCCGACTTGCGGAGTCGAACGCCGGCCGCCTCAAGCCCGAGGTCCGCGGTGAGCGGCGCGCGGCCGGTGGCGTACATGATCGCGTGCGCCTCGATCTTCGATCCGTCCTTGAGCGTCGCGACGAGGCAAGATGCGGTCTTGTCGATGCGCGCGATGCCGGCATCGAACCGGAGATCGATGCCCTTCTTGCGCATCTCCTCGGCAAGGGTGGTACGGATATCCTGGTCGAACCCGCGCAGGAACATGGGGCCGCGATAGAGCTGCACGGTCTTGGCGCCGAGCCCCTCGAAGATGCCGGCGAACTCGACCGCGATGTAGCCGCCGCCGACCACGACGACGCGCTTCGGCAGGTCGG
>DASWLB010000434.1:0-4601 GCA_036396315.1 Alphaproteobacteria bacterium | reverse complement strand
CATCATGCGGCGCACCCCGGCGTCGTCGCCGACGTCGGCCTGCACGGCGAGCGTCTTCGCGCCCGCCTTCTCGCATTCCGCCGCGGTCACGCGCGCCTCGTTGCCGCTCCGGCTGAAATTCACCGCGACGTCGAAGCCGGCACGCGCGAGCGCGATCGCCGCGGCGCGCCCGATCCCGGTCGCCGCGCCGGTGACGAGCGCCGCCTTACGCACGCCGTTCACGCCCGCCCCCGCCGGGGACGCCCGAAGAAACTCATCGCATTCATGCACTTAACCCGAGGCCAAAAGCCTAACCTAGATGATCCGCCGGCCAATCTCAACCGCCCCCGCTAGGCCACCCGGTCACGACACGACGCGCTCGCGCAGTGCGATCAGGGTCTCGGCAGGTGCATCCAACGGCACCTCGCCCTCGGACAGGAACAGCCGCGGCGCCGGCTTCGCCTGGCGCTGCAGCTTGAACCAGCCCTCGCTCGCCGACGGCGCCGCACGCAGCATCGTCGCCGGGATGGCGCACACCGATCCGCGCCCGCCGGGCGCGGCGACGTGGGAAACGCCGACGGCGCGGATCGCGGACTCGACCGACGGCGGCATGGGATGGCGCGACAAGAGGATCATCGGCACATCGAGCTTGCGCGCCACCTCGGCGACGGGCGCAAAGCTCCGCGCGTCGATCGGATCGGCCATCGCCGTCTCCTCGATGACCGCGATCGCGCCGACTCCGCTTTCGCCGTAGGACCGCGCCAGCGCGCCGATGATGTCGCTGGCGGCTTCCTGCGCCGTCGCGTACGCGCTGTCGGGCGCGCGCGGGCCGACCATGTGCGCGGCCAGCGTGCGCACGCCGCTCACCGCCGCGATCACCGTCGATTGCTCGCGCGTCGCGTCGCACAGGCGCCGCGCGACGTCGAGCACGTGGCGCACCGGGGGCGCCTCGAGGAAGCGGGCCGAATGCGGCAGGCGCTGCGGCGCCAACGGCGTGCCCATGACCCGGCCATGCGCGTCGCGTTCGACGCGGGCGCCGACGACCTCCGCCTCGAACCAGCTGTCGAACCACGAAACGACTCCGTCGGCCTGGATCAGCCGCTGCATGCGGCGCAGCGCGGAGGTGACGGCTTCGGCGTCGGACACGGCGCTTTGCCAGCTGACCTGGGCGGCGTGCAGCGCGGCGCGGAAGAAGAGCGGGACGTAGAGGTCGCGCTCCAGCCGCGCCTGGAGACGGTTTAACGGTATCGACATGCGAGGACGTCGGGGACTACTGCACGAAGCGGGTGAGGACCAGCGAAAGCTGCGGCACGTAGGTGATGACGACGAGCGCCAGAATATTGACTCCGATGAACGGCGCAAGCCCCGGATAGAGCACGGACAGCGGCGTGCGGAACACGGCCTGGGCGACGAAGATGTTGATGCCGAACGGCGGCGTGAACATGCCGATGCTCAGATTCACCGTCATGATGATGCCGAAATGCACCAGATCGACGCCGATCGCCTTGGCGATCGGCGCGAGCAGCGGCGTCAGCACCAGGATCGCCGAGCCCGGGTCGAGCAGGCAGCCGACCGCGAGCAGCAGCAGGTTGATGACGACCAACACCATCCATGGCTCGACCTCGAGCGACTCGATGAACTGCACCAGCGACTGCGGCACCCCGCTCACCGTGAGGAGCCACGAGAACACCCCCGCGGCCGCCACGATGATAAGCACCTGGGACGTGAGATACATCGAGCTGATGGCGACGTCCCAAATCCCCTTCCACGATATGTCGCGATAGACGTAACGGGTAATCACAATGGCGTACACGCAGGCGATGCCGGCCGCCTCGGTCGGCGAAACGATGCCCGCGTACATGCCGCCCAGCACGATCACCGGCGCGCCGAGCGCCCATGCGGCCGCGCGCGTGGTGCGCCCGAGCCGCCGCCAGGAGAACTTCTCGCCTTCCCTGATGCCGCGCCGGGCCGCGAAGACGTAGATGTAGGCGCCCATGAGGAGGGCGATGAACATGCCCGGCAGGATGCCGGCGATGAACAGGTGGGTGATCGATTGTTCGGCCGAATAGCCGTACAGAATCATGATGATCGAAGGCGGGATGATGAGCGCGATCGCGCCCGACGAGGTGAGCAGCCCGCTGGTGAACCGCTCGTCGTAGCCTTTCTCGCGCAGCGGCCCGTACAAGAGCTGCCCGATCGCCGCCACCGCCGCGGCGCTCGAGCCCGAGATCGCGCCGAACACCGTGTTGGCGCCGACCGCGGTGAGGGCGAGCGACCCTTGCGTCCGCCCCATGATCGAAAGCACCCATTCGACCAGCCGCTTCGACAGCCCGCCCCGGCCCATCAGGTCGCCGGCGAAGATGAAGAACGGCACGGAAAGCAGCGCGAACTTGTCGATCGACCCGAACATGACGAGGTGCAGCTGGGTCAAGGGCACGTTCATGAACCCGACGAGCAGCACCGTCGCGGTCGCGAGCAGGATGATGAAGATCGGGAAGCCCAGGAGGAGCAGGACGATCGGCAGGACGGTCATGATCCAGGCCATGTCCGCTTCCTCACCCGCCGCCCTTCGTGTCCGCCGGCTCGTCCGGCTTCGCCGGCGGCCCGCCGCCGAACGAAATGCCGGAGCCGGCGCCGAACGAACCGACGACGTAGCTCCGGAACCGGACGGCGACGACCACGGTCAAGGCGAGGAAACCGAGCGTGATGGCGCCGTGCGCGATCGCCATGGGCAGCTCGGCGACCACGCTCTTCTGTCCCAGCCGGGCGAACAGCATCGAGGCGTCGTAGGACTGGAGGGCGACGAAACCGCAGATCCCGAGCATCACGGCCGTCGTGACGGAGTTGAGCACCTGCTTCCACGGCGCGCGCAGCGTCACCGAGATGAGGTCCATCTTGAGGTGGCTGCCGTCCCACGACACGAGGATCGCGCCGATGAACACGCACCAGATCATGATGAAGATCATCACCTCCTCGGCCCACGCGATCGGGTCGCCGAAGGCGTAGCGCGCGACGACGTTCACGAAGTTGAGCGCGATCGAAACCAGGATCAGCGATGCGATGATCGTCTTCGGTACGGCAAGAAAGTACCGGACGACCGAGCCCGTCTCGCGACCGCCGGGCCGCAAATCTCCGTCGCTCATGCGGACGCGCTCCCCGTGCGCCGAAGCCGGTTCGAAACGCGGCTCTTGTCCATCTTGGGCCGCCGCCCGCGTTGCCCCGGGCGATTCAGCATTGGGCCATGCTGACAGAGTTGCCGCGAATTTCCAAGGCCGCCCGTCGCCTGGTCACGCCGCACCGTTGGCCGCGCGGATCGCGCGCCACACGCGCTCCGGCGTCGCCGGCATCTCGATGTGGGTGACGCCGAGCGGCGCGAGCGCATCGAGGATGGCGTTGACCGCCGCCGCCGGCGCGCCGACGCACCCCGCCTCGCCCGCGCCCTTGACGCCCAACGGATTGGACTTGGTCGGCACCTCGTGCAGCGCCACGTCGAACCGCGGGAAATCGCTCGCCCGTGGCATGGCGTAGTCGAGGAACGAGCCGGTGAGCAGCTGGCCGGTGGCGCGGTCGTAGGCGACCTCCTCCATCAGCGCCTGGCCGAGCCCCTGCGCGATGCCGCCATGCACCTGGCCGTCCACCAGCATGGGATTGACCGCGACGCCGACGTCGTCGATCGCGGCGAAGCGCTTGACCTCGACCGCGCCGGTCTCGACATCCACCTCGACCTCGCACACATGGCAGCCGTTCGGGTAGTTTTCCGCCGATTGCGCCGTGCCGACGCCTTCGAGCCCGATCGGCCCGATCGCGGCCAAGGGTCCCGCCGGCGCCTGCGATGCGCGCGCGACCGCGGCGAGCGGGATGCGCCGGTCGGTGCCCGCCACGCCGAACGCTGCGTCGGCGAACTCGATGTCGGCTTCCGAAGCCTCCAAGAGCTGCGCGGCGAAGCGCTTGCCCTTGGCGATGATCTCGTCGGCCGCCGCGCGCAGCGCCGGCACGGCGACGGTCAGCGAGCGCGCGGCGAACGTGCCGCGGCCGTAGGGCACCGCGGCGGTGTCGCCCTGTTCGAGCCGAATTCTGTCGATCGGCACGCCGAGCCAATCCGACACGATCTGGGCGTAGGTGGTCTCGTGCCCCTGGCCATGGCTGAACGTGCCCGACGCGATGACGACCGACCCGTCGGATTCGACGCGCAGCCCCATGCGCTCGTTGAACAGTGCGCTCAGCTCGACGTAATGGCCGATACCGAGGCCGCGGCGGCGTCCGCATCGTTCCGACGCCGCGCGGCGCGCCGCGAACCCGCCGCGGTCGGCGAGCGCAAGCGCCTTGTCGAGCACGATCTCGAATTCGCCCACGTCGTAGGTGATGTCGGAATGGGTCTTGTACGGCATGGCGGCGGGCGCGATCAGGTTGCGCCGGCGAAGCGCGACGGGATCGACGCCCATCGAGCGCGCCGCGCCCTCGATCAGGCGCTCGACCAGGTAGGTCGCCTCCGGCCGCCCGGCGCCGCGATAGGTGCCGGTCGGCGCGGTGTGGGTGAACACGGCGCGCGCCTCGGCGTAGATCGCGGGGATCACATAGACGTTCGACAGAAGCCTCAAACAGTGGATCGGCGGCACCGCGCC
>DASWLB010000433.1:0-1627 GCA_036396315.1 Alphaproteobacteria bacterium | reverse complement strand
CCGTCATAGACCGGCCAGAACAGGAGGTAGACGAGGTTCGGCGTCGGCGGACCGATCGGTCGCACCGGCAGCGTTGCGATCGGCCTTCCCTCCTCTTGCGCCTTCCGCATGGGACGGGCGCGACCTTCGAACCGGCCGAGTGCAAGACCGAGCACGTGCCGTTCGCCATGAAACCGCAAATCGTGCAGGACGGGGAAGTACTCGGCGCGGTCCGTCAACTCGGTCGGGCGGAAGTCGCGGTCGACGTCGTACACGCGGTAGTCGGCGATGCCCAACGCGCGGGCGGAGTCCTCGAACGCGGCGATGCCTTCGCGCGGAACCCGCACCGACCATTGCAGCGAGTTCACATGGTCGAGTTCGTGGCGCGCGCGCGTCGCGATACGGTGGAACTCATCGGGACCGAGCGACGGGTTCGCGGCAAGGGCGATGGCGACGTTCTCGACCGCGTTGCCGGACAGGCGGATCTTCGCCTCGAGGTCGCGGGCGCGCCATTCGGCGCGGGATTCGAGGATGCTCAGCACGCGGCGATGGTCGGCCCGCTCCGCCGCCCAGAACGCGACGCACGAGAGCCCCACCCCAATGAGGCCCACGCCGACGGGCGCCAACCACCAACGGCGAAGCAACCGCGTGATTCCAACCAGATTTCGGTGTCCGAGGGCCGCACATTCGCGCGCTCTTGGTAAACAAGGGATTAAGCCCGGCGTCAGCCGCCCGCGACCGGCCAGGCCTCCATCCGGTAGGCGCTGTCCCAGAACATCCATTCGAACTGGGTGGACCGCTCGAACGCGGCCAGCATGTCGGCACGCTGGGCGGCCGTCGCGGCCGCCGCCGTGCGGTCGGCGATGGCGATCACCGCTTCGACGGCCTTGCCGAATTCGGGGTCGGTGTAGGTATCGATCCACGCCTGGTAGGGGTTGGGCCGCGCGGCGGTCTTCGCGATCTCGGTGCTCACGTCCCAGTAGATCCAGAAGCAGGGCAGGAGCGCCGCCACCAGCTCCGCGTAGCTCCGCAAATGCGCGACCGCGATGAGGAAGTTGGTGTAGCCGAAACAGGTCGGCGACGGCTCCGCCGCGGCCGCCGCGGCGGGATCGACGCCAAACTTCGCGAAATAGCTCGCATGCAGCGCGCGCTCGACGACGAGCGCCTCCTCGGCGGCGCGGGCGAACTGCCGCATCGCCGGCGGGTCCGGCGCCTTGGCGGCGGCGACGGCGAGCGCGCGCGAGAACTGCTCGAGGTAGAGCGCGTCCTGGATTATGTAGAAGCGGAACCGCGCCTCGGCGAGTTCGCCCGTCGCGAGTTCGCGGTTGAACGGAAGATCGAGAATTTCTCGTCGAAGCCTTGCCGTTTTGCGCCACGCCTGCTCGGTGAAGCTCGCCATGCGCCCTTCCGTTTCCCCGACCGCGGCCGATTGGCAGGGCCGGTCCGGGCCCCTATTCTAACCTCATGAGCCGGTTTCTCGGCGCTATCGGCGAGGACATCGCGGCGCTCGCGTCGCGCGCATTCCGCCGCCCGGGGCCCGTGGTCAACGTGCTCCGGCTCGCCGGCGTGATCGGACGGCGCGGCCCGCTGCGCGGCGGCGGCCTCACCCTCGACGGGCTCGACCGCGCGATCGCGCGCGCCTTTCGCG
>DASWLB010000432.1:0-1930 GCA_036396315.1 Alphaproteobacteria bacterium | reverse complement strand
TTTCCGCCGTTCAACCTGGTGGCGATCCTGCTCGCGCTGTCGCTCGTGCCGGTCGCCTTGTCGCGCATCGCCGCGCCCACCCTGCGGCGCCCCGTCTCGCGCCCTCTCCGCGAGCTCTACGCGCTGTCGCCGCTCGCCGTCGTCGGCTGCTTCGCCTCGGGCATCGTGCTCGGCGCGTTCTACGGGCTCGCCCCGGTGTTCGCCGCCCGGCTCGGGCTCGACGTCGAGGGGGTGGCGCTCGTGATGTCCGCGACCATCCTGGGCGGGCTCGCGCTGCAATGGCCGACCGGGTACCTGTCCGACCTGTTCGACCGGCGCACCGTCATCATCGCCGTCGCCGCGACCGGCGCCGCCGCGTGCGTGCTGATCGTGCTGACCGCCTCGGTCGGCCTCGTCCTCCTCGTCGCGCAACTCGCCGTGTTCGGCGGCATGGCGTTCACGCTCTACCCGCTCTGCCTGTCCCACGCCGCCGACTTCCTGGGCGAGGACGGCGACATCGTGACGGTGGCGAGCGGGCTGCTGCTTGCCTATTCGATGGGAGCGGTCGCGGGCCCGCTCGCCGCGGGCGCGCTGTTCGACCTCGCGGACGGGCGCGGGCTGTTCGTCGTCTTCGCCCTTGTCCTCGGCGCTGTCGCCGTGTTCGGAATTTGGCGGCGCACCCGGCGCGCGGCGATCCCCAACGCCGAACAGTCGGGCTTCGTCGCGGTGCCGCGGGTCTCGCCCGCCGCCTACGAGATCGATCCGCGCCGCCCGCCCGAGACGACGTGAACGGTGTTACTCCGCCGGTTGCGGCGCGGCGGCGCCCAGGCGCAAGAGCCAGATCGCCGCCGCGATCGCGACCAGGATGAGCGGCAGGACGGAATAGTTCACCACGTCCCAGCCGAACGAGTTCTGCAGCCAGCCCGAGGCGAACGACGTGGTGGCCACGGTGCCGAACACGAGGAAGTCGTTGAAGCCCTGCACGGTCGCGCGTTCTTCCACCGTGTGCGTCTCGGTCACGAGCGCCGTGCCGCCGACGAACAGGAAGTTCCAGCCCATCCCCACCAGCACGTTGGCGAGCCAGAAGTTCCACACGTCGAGCCCGGCGAGCGCGGCCGCGACGCAGCCGAACTGCAGGAGCGCGCCCGCGAGCATGATGCGCGGCAGCCCGAACCTGGCGATCAGGGCGCCGGTGAAGAAGCTCGGCGCGTACATGCCGAGGATGTGCCACTGCACGACGAACGCCGCGTCGGCGAAGTCGAGCCCGCAGGAGACCATGGCGAGCGGCGTCGTGGTCATCACCAGGCTCATCACGCCCCAGCCGATCATGCCGGCGAGCGCGGCGACGACGAACTTGGGCTGGCGCGCGATCTCGCGGAGCGGGCGGCCGCCGCGGCGCGGTCCCCTTGCCGCCGGGCGCGGCAACGGCGTGACGACGAGCATGGCGATCATCACAACCGGCAGCGCGGCGAGCGCGAAATAGGTGCCGGCGAACTCCATCGGCGCCATCAAATCCTTGGTCCACTTCGCAAGCTCGGGCCCGAGGAAGGCGGCGAGCACGCCGCCCGCGACGACGTAGGAGATGGCGCGCGGCCGGTAGGCGGCATCGGCCACCTCGGCGGCGGCGAAGCGGTACTGCTGGTTGGTGGCGTTGAACGCCCCGATCACGATCATGCCGACGGCGAACAGAACGATCGAGTTCGCGACGATGCCGTAGGCCGCGATCAGCGCGCCCACCACGCCGGTCACGGCGCCCAGCGTGAACCCGCAGCGCCTGCCGTAGCGCTTCATGATGTGCGCGGCCGGGATGGCGCACAGCGCGACCGACACCCAGCCGAGCGCGTGCGGCACGGTGGCGAGCGCCTTGTCGGTCGCGAGCGCCGTGCCGACCAGCGCCGTCGTCGCCAGGATCATGGTGGTGAACGTCTGGCCGAACATCTGGGTGACGGCG